>JAKSRX010000056.1 GCA_024403365.1 Acetatifactor sp.
ACGGTGTAACTATCTCTCTTGCCATCCTGGTTGTCATTATCGTTCCAAACCTTGGTTACGGTATAGCTGGTCACATCATAGTAGTTGGTGATTGCTTTGCCTGCTACAACTGCCTTGTATCCTGCAGGGACGCCGGTCTCTGCCACGGTATAAACGATCGGGCTGCCGCCTTCGTATTTAGGCAGATCATTCCAGGTAAATTCAGAAATAGAGGGGCTCAGAGGCTTCACTTCATAGACATCACCGTTTTTATAAAGAGTCACGGTGTAGGATGCTCTCTTATCCTCATTTCCTGCGTCCATCCAGGTCTTGGTTACAGTGACCTCAGTCGTCTCAGGCACATGAGTGTTCGTGATGGTATTCCCTACTACATTCTTGCTATAACCATCGGGAACCACTGTCTCATCTACAGTATAAACGATCAGTTCAGTAGTTCCGACCTTGTACTTCTTCAGATTATTCCAGGTATAGGTCAAAGTATCCTTGCCCAAAGTAACTGCTGCTCCGGATTCCACACCATCTGCATAGAGCTGTACGGTGTAACTCTCTCTCTTACCATCCTGGTCGTAATTATCGTTCCATACCTTGTTGACAGTGAAACTGGTTCTGTCAGGATCATAGGTATTGGTAATAGCAAATCCACTGACACTTGCTTTGTAATCATCAGGCACAAGAGTCTCTGCGACTGTGTAGGTGATCAAGCTACCGCCCTCATATTTGGGCAGACTATCCCAAGTATATGTGATGACTGCCTTATCGATGGTCTGGGTATCATACTCAAAACCATTCTTATAGAGAGTCACTTTGTAATCCGCTCTCTTATCCTCATTTCCTGCGTCCACCCAAGTCTTAGTAATAGTGACCTCTGTGGTCTCAGGCACATGTGTGTTCGTGATGGTATTACCGACCACGTTCTTGCTATAACCATCGGGAAGCACTGTCTCATCGACGGTATAAACGATCAGTTCAGTAGTTCCGTCCTTGTACTTCTGTAAATTGTTCCAGGTATAGGTCAGAGTCGCCTTATCCAGGGTTACTGCAGCTCCGGATGCCACGCCGTCTGCGTAGAGCTGTACAGTGTAATTGCCTCTCTTTCCATCCTGATCACCATTATCGTTCCATACCTTGGATACGGTGTAGGTAGTAACATCATAGTAGTTGGTAATATTGGTGCCGTCTACTACGGCCTTGTATCCTGCAGGGACACCAGTCTCTGCCACGGTATATACGTTCGGCGTACCATCGGTATATTTAGGCAGATCATTCCAGGTAAATTCAGAAATAGCGGGGCTCAGAGGCTTCACTTCATAGACATCACCGTTTTTATAAAGAGTTACGGTGTATGATGCTCTCTGGTCCTCATAGCCTGTATCTACCCAGTTCTTGTGAATCGTCACAGAGGTGGTCTCTGGCACATGTGTATTGGTAATAGTATCCTTAGCAGCATTATAACTTTCGACATAATGTGCAGGAACAGTCGTTTCCTTCACAGTCCACAGGATCAACTCGGTAGTACCGGTTCTGTACTTGGGCAGATCGTCCCAGGTATAGGTTGTAACATCTGCAGCCAGAGTCACTTCTGTGCCGTATGCAACACCGTCTTTGAGCAGAGTAACTCCATAAGAATCACGCATGCCATCCTGGTTACTGTTATCATCCCAGATCTTGGTCATGGTGAAGCTGGTCTTCTCGTCTGTAGTCTTGTTGGTAACTGTGATGGTACCGCTGCCAACACCGTTGTTCTCAGGGTTACTGTAAGTCACATCATAATCGCTGCCAATCTCTTTTACATAGTAACGATACAGATATGTTACGCCAGCCTTTTCCACACTCTTCGGCAGATCCTCAAAGGTATAGGAACCTTCTGCTGCGGTAATGGTTACAGGCACACCAATTGCAGTACTTGCGGAAGGAGTGCCATAGGTCTCGGGAGCACCGGGCTGAAGTTTATAGACAGCCGTGGTGGGATTACTATTGATACACAGATCTGAACTGCGGTCAGCATCTGTAATCTTGATAGTACTGGTATTCGGTCTGGAAGCCACTGCACCCGCTGCATTATCGGAAGCAAGAGTAACATCATTTTTCCATCCGTTATAGTAGGTTGCCATATATTTCCCGGTGCTGAGGTTCTTCAGATTGCCTCCATCCAGCACCCAGATCGCACTATCTCCTACGGGCAAGGTCAAATCGCCCACCCAAGATGCTCCTAAGCCACCACCATTGTCAACCAGGATAGTGTCAGAGCCATTCGTGATCTTATACTTCTCGCCTGCCACAAAAGTAGTAGAATCATCCGGTACCCACGCATCTGCTACTGCAGGAATCACTTCTACTTCCTGTCTGTACAGCTGCACCTGAACATCTCCCTTTGCAGGGATGGGATGACCACCGGCATCTACCCAATTCTTGTTAACCTTGACACTGGTAACAAGAGATTCATAGGTATTGGTAATGTCAAATCCATCGATGGAAGAAACATATCCTGAAGGGACATTCTTTTCCTCAACAGTATACACGATGTCCACACCGTTTTCTTTCTTAGGCAGATCAGCCCAGGTGTGGCTTGTGGTTCCTACGTTAATATATTCATTGCTGATTTCAGTTCCGTTGGCCTTCAGGATCACATTGAAGGCGCCTCGCAGATCGGTACGTCCGCCGTCCAGCCACTTCTTGGTAGCAGTGATGCTCACCTTCTCATAATCATGGCTATTGGTAACAGTAGCCTTTGTCAAAGCAGGATTTGAGGGATCATAACTAACTGCAACGGTATATCCGGCAGGAACCTCTTCCTCCTCGATCACATAATTGATGTTTACGCCATGATCCTGTGTGGGAAGATTCAGGAATTTATATTTCCAACCATTTCCCTCATTCAATGTGGCTGAATCAATAATCGTTTTGCCGACTTTCAGACGCACACGTACAGAAGCAGGTCTGAGGCCATCCGCATTGTTGCCATCCTGCCAAACCTTGCTTACTTCAAGTTCTTTCTTTGCATACTCATGTGTATTCACAATGGAGAATACGTAAGGAGTACTTGCACTGATCGTTGTAGTATATCCCTTAACATCCTTCTCTGTTACAGAGTAAACGATATCCACTCCGCCATTTTGCTTAGGGAGGTCGGTCCAAAGCGCACTCCAGCCATCGGCTTCCGTCAACATTTTGGTGTCGATACGGGTTCCGTCTGCCCACAGTGATACCTCGATAGCAACAGGTCTCTTGCCCTCTGCATCATCACCGTCGTTCCATACCTTAGCGACCCTTACACTGGTCAGTTCTGGATTGTAAACATTGACAAAAGAAGCTGTCAGAGATTCTCTGGTCTCATTCTGAGGCAGCTGATAAACATCCGCGTCCTTTACAAGCGCAACTTCTACGCCGTCAACCAGATATGCTCCGGTGATCTCCAGTGCATCCCCTGCCACATTCTTTGTTACTACAAATTTTACTTCGTATTCCTTTGCAGAATAACTAATATTCTCAAGGCCGGTATTCACCTCGCTTACAGTAAAGTAGTAGATGCCTTCCTTAGGGAATGAAATATCATTAAAGGTAAACTTTTCACCCACGTTCGCAGCATTACCGGGCACAGTTGCTGTAGCTGCGCCTGAAGTCTGCTCCATATGGAATCTGTACTGACCATTAAAAATGGTTGTTCCTGCCACTCTCTTGGTTCCGCCGATCTTGGCAGTAGCCGGTGCAATGATCTTCTCGTTGGTAACGACCTTATTCGTAATATTCTTGGGTGCATACTCTATGGAAGCAATACCATTTGTTTCATTGCCGGTGATCAAACTGATCAGATTATTCAGTTCTACTACACGAACTGCTTCGTTATCGCTCTTATAAAGGAAGAAGAAATGCTTTGTTGCATCCTCTGCGTAGCCAAGAGCAGGCTCACTCTCCACCCAATAATACAATCGGGGAGTAACACCATCACTTGCAACAGCCAGTCCCTCTGCTTTCGCATAACCGGAAGCATTGGTGGTAATGGTCTGTTCATAATGCTTACCGGAGAAATCCACCAGACCGGTCGTTGTGTTGAAAGGAACACTATAGATATCGAACTTAACGCCGGCAATCGGGCTACCCTCATCCAGATCTCTCTTGGAAATAGAGTAAGCACCTTCTGTCGCAGAGATCGAGGAGGAATGCATACTGATGCTATATTCCTTGCTGTGCTCTGCAGAGGAAGGAATGGAACCCTTGAAAGCGACCTTATTGGTGATAGTCTGCTTACCGATGTTCAGGACCTCCAGACGATACATTACCTTTACATAAGTAGCATCGGGAATGGTGATCTCCAGAGAATTGGTTCCCTGCTTGTAGCTGACACCACTGGTAATCGGATTATCGTACTTATCAAAGAAATGAATTCCACCGCCTGTTCCGTACAGAGAGAGTGCAGTTCCTTCAGGGAAGGTATCCTCCAGCACCAGTGAACCTTCCTTCAAGTACTGGATCTCTTCCTTATTGACTTCAACGGTATATTCGATCAAGCTACCGGTGAGCTGCTCCGCAGTCTTGGTCAAAGTTTCTCTGTTAACGACCGTGGAGATATTGGTCTCATCCACCAGAGTAGTACCATCACCCTTGTACTGTCTTGCATTGTTTGTGAAAGGCTTGGATACCCAGGAAGATCTGTCAGTGATTCTGGTCAGGATCACAACATAAACGCCATTAGTAGCACAATCCCAGCCGGGATCCAATGTATCAAACTGAGGCATCTTGATAATGACTTTCTTCTTGCCATAATAAGGATCCTCTATATTCTCTTCTACCTTTGTAGCATCCACTGCACCGGGAGCAAACGCAGTACCCTGGTAATACATACTTCCGTAATATGCATCTACGAACTCTGTTCCTTCCGGAAGATAATCTACCAATACAGCAGTTTCATCATCGGGATATTTAGCAACCAACTGCCATCCGATCATTTCATGCTCGGCATCATAACCGTTTTCATCAAAGTGATAAGGAGAAAAGTTCGCATTGGCCATGACTCTCTTGGTAAAGTCATTGACATATTTATAATCGGGTGCGAAAACAGTAAGATACTCCTGATCAAAATAGGAAGAATTCTTCAGCCAGACGCCATTCTCATCTACATTTTTGAAGCCATAGGTAAACTTTGCAGGAACAGTCACTGTTACAGAGTGGTCCAATGTGGGGAAGGTGATCTCCAAAGTGGTCGGATTAATCACATAATCCACGCCAAGGGTCATAACTGTATCCGTATCCTTATTTTTTACTACAATATCCCCGGTGATCACCTGGAGATTTCCCAACGTGGTACCGTGATTATCTGTATAGAAAGGACCATTATCTTTCAATATGGCATTGGTATAGGACTTTCCTGCAGGAACGTTCAGATCAATAGTCCAGGTAACCTTGTCGTTCGCCTTATCGATCTCAGGCGCAGATTTAGTCATAGTGGTAGGGGGAATCACGGGAGGCAAAGTATCATCGCCTCCGAAATCAAACGAATCTCCGGTATGAGCGTTTTCCTTGTGTCCGTCAGTTCTATCCGTCTCAACGGTATTACCTGCAACATTGACACCATTCAGGAAATTACCCTCGGTAGTACCCTGGTAAGTGATCTGGAAAGGTCCGTAAAGAGGGCTGCCTGTAGGGAATGTATACTGGAATGTGGTATCCCCATCGGTTACGGGAATGTTTCCTACCGGTGTTCCGGTACTCTTATCGATCACCTGGATATTACCGCCGGCAGGCGCAACAATGCCTGCATTACTCAAAGTATCTTTAATGACATAGCCAGCCAGATCAGTCTCTCCGTCACCGATATCAATGGTGTAATCGATGGTGTAGAAATGATAATCAAAACCATCCTTCGTCACAGTAGTAGGAGTTGTTCCTGCTACGGAAGACTTGGATGTCTGCTGCTTCCATACGGGAACCGGGTCACCCTTATAGTCTTTGTAGATCCACTGGTCGGTCTTACCGGTAGCATCACCGTCCCAGGTCCACTTTGCGGTATTTTCGGGCACGACTCCACCCTGAGTCACAGTGGTAGTATACGTAACAGTGTACTCTTTGTCTCTGTCCAAAGTGCCACCCACAGCTGCGTTCAGATTCAGTTCAAAGGTATCTCCTGCCATAGTGACAGGCACATCAACGGGCGCCCCGCCGGGATAAGATATCGTTACCTTTCCGCCGTCCAGAGTCTGACCTGCACCAAGCGTATCATGTAAAGTTACATTATCAAATCCATATGCGTTGGGAGTCACTTTCAGAGTATAATTCAGCTTACCTCCCTCAGGGCTGAGGCCGCCATCCCAGGAAATAGAATTATTAGCCACATAAGCTTCCTTAGAGGTTGTAAGTTCAGCATCCTCCATATCCAATACAACGGGCGCAGAACCTCCGGGGAAATTCAATTCCACAACATCCTTTTGGCCTACAGAGCTGGCATCCAACTGCAAAGTCAACGCAATGGAACCTTCAACATCCTGATCATGACCTTCTTCCCAGTAACCGGGGCGTACAGTCAGCGTGATCATACCGTTGGTATCGATAACATAGGTACCTACATCGTTGTGATTTTCGTCCAGCATGATACCGTTCATAGGAGAACTGGGTGCCTTCAGGCCACCTGTTCCACTCATCAGACTGTTCAGGTCATAGGTCCAGCTATTCGCCTTCGCTGTGTCAAGAGTGGCGTTATTCAGCTTATAATGGATCTCCAGATTCAGCATCGCATCACGTTCGATAGGTTCGGTGGGGCTGCTCACCGGTTGGAAGAAAGCCATGTCCGAATTCTTATAAGACGCATCGACCGTAATGGAATTGGCCTGGATCAAAGTATCCAGTCCAACCGTTCCCGCTGCCTTTGCAGGGATCGCAGGCATCATCGTCAACGTCATAGCAACGGCGAGGAAAAATGCCAAAAATCGATTTGAAAAATTCTTTACTCTCTTCATAAGTACCTCCGACTGCATTTAGTCTATATGCACAAATTTTAGTATATTTTAGCTTTTAAAAAGTGACGTTTTTGTCGTTTCTACACAAAATCCCATAGTAGGTGTATCTTATATAATACCACTCTCCCGTTAAATACACAATAGATTATCGCAAAAACAATACGGTAAAACGTTTTTTTGTGTTTTATACAAATATTGACAGTTACCTGCCAATAGCGATATCCTATAACTAAACTATGTTTTATCTATTTTTCGGAGGTTATTATGATCATCGATTTTCACACACATACATTTCCGGATGCCATCTGCGAAAAGGTTCTAGCCAAGCTGAGCATGGCTTCCGCATCTGTTCCCTTTACCAATGGTTCTATGGGTCAACTGATCGAAAGCATGCACAAAAGCGGCATCGATTACAGTGTCAACCTTCCCGTTATGACCTCTCCCGCGCAGGTGGAGAAGATCAACGGCGGCATGATCGACCAGCGTGAGGCTATGCTGTCACAGGGCATCGTTGCTTTCGGCGGTATGCATCCTGATTACGAGGATTACAAGTCAGAGCTTCGTCGTCTGAAAAACGGCGGTATCAAGGGCATCAAGCTTCATCCCGCTTATCAGAACATTGACCTGAATGATCCCAGAATGCTTCGTATCATCGCTGCTGCCTCTGAGGAGGACTTGATCGTATTGATCCACGCAGGTGTAGATATCGGTATCTACGATCATGATTACGCTTCTGTAGCGCATATTCTTCAGGTCGTCAAAGAAGTAGCTCCCACCAAGTTCGTCTGCGCTCACATGGGCGGTTGGGGACGTTGGGATGACGTAGAGCGCGACCTGGCAGGTGCTCCCGTCTATCTGGACACCGCTTTCGCTATCGGTGCCATCACTCCTAATCTGAATGCGCCCCACCCTCCTATTCTTTCAGAGAATCTGACCAACGATCAGTTCGAGCGCATCGTTCGCAAACACGGCTGTGAGAAGATCCTCTTCGCCACCGACTCCCCCTGGGAAGATCAGAGCGATTATATCCGTAGGATCAATGCAACTGCTCTGACCGCAGAAGAGAAAACTGCGATCCTCGGCGAAAATGCAAGGAAGCTGCTTGGAATGTAATGTCTTCTATTCCGTAAACATATTGAATCAAACAAAAAAGTCCCGAGAGCCGAAACTCCCGGGACTTTCCTTTTTCTGAAATTAAACTCAATCTTATGAGTAAAGGTTTCTCTTATCTACGACTCTGACAGCCTTACCTTCACTTCTTACGATGGTCATAGGATCTACGACCTTAACGTCAACCTTGATGCCCAGCATAGACTTCAGACCTGCTACAACACCAGCTGCAAGCTTCTCCTTGTCAGCATTAGCTGCTACCATATCAGGAGTCAGCTCAACCTGAACCTCGATGGTATCGTTGTTGCCAAGACGGTCTACAACGATCTGGTAGTTAGCCTGGAATCCCTGATTCAGCAGAACTGCTTCGATCTGAGAAGGCCATACGTTAACGCCCTTAACAACCATCATATCATCGCTTCTTCCCTTAGGCTTCTCCATACGGATGTGGGTACGTCCGCAAGAGCAAGGCTTTCTGGTCAGACGGCAAAGGTCTCTGGTTCTGTAACGAAGCAGAGGGAATGCTTTCTTGGTGATACAGGTAAATACCAACTCACCAACTTCACCTTCAGGAAGTACTTCACCGGTCTTAGGATTGATGATCTCAGGAATGAAATGGTCTTCCTGGATATGCATACCAGCCTGCTCCTCACACTCGAAGGATACGCCGGGGCCGGAGATCTCGGTAAGTCCGTAAATATCATATGCTTTGATTCCGAGAGTCTTCTCGATATCATGTCTCATTTCCTCAGTCCAAGGCTCTGCGCCGAAGATACCTGCCTTCAGCTTGATCTTGTCCTTCAGGCCTCTCTTAGTGATGGTCTCACCAAGGTTAGCAGCGTAGGAAGGAGTACAGCAAAGGATGGTAGAACCAAGGTCCTCCATGAACTGCAGCTGTCTGTCGGTGTTACCGGAAGACATAGGAAGGGTCAGGGAACCAACCTTATGAGAACCGCCGTTCAGACCGGGGCCGCCTGTGAACAGACCGTAACCATAACATACATGTACAACATCTTCCTTGGTTCCGCCTGCTGCTACGATAGCACGTGCACAGCACTCATCCCACAGATCAATGTCTGCCTGGGTGTAGAAAGCAACAACACGTCTGCCGGTGGTACCGGAAGTAGACTGGATACGTACGCACTCGGAAAGAGGCACACCAAGAAGTCCGTAAGGATACTGATCTCTCAAGTCATCCTTCTCGATGAAAGGAAGCTTGTGCAGATCTTCGATGCCCTTGATATCTTCGGGCTTAATGCCTGCTGCATCCATCTTGCCGCGGTAGAAAGCAACGTTCTCATAAACGTGCTTTACCTGTGCCACAAGTCTCTCACTCTGCAATGCCTGCAACTGCTCAAGAGGCATTGTTTCAATTTCGGGCTGGAAATAGTTTTTCATTATTTTTACCTCATTTGAAATTATTTATGATAACCGACATCCCCAATACGTGTCGGTACTCATCGAACTAGAAATTTCTGCCAAGAGCGAAAGCCTTACGGTTCAGCTCCAGGAATTTTGCGGGAACACAAGCCTCAAGTGCCTTGTCCCACTTCTCAACGGGAATATCAAAGTACTTGGAAAGTCTTCCCATCAATACGATATTAACTGCCTTGGAAGAACCTGCTTCCTCAGCCAGAGACAGACAATCCATAGCATCTACAGCGATATCCAGTTTCTGCATCTTCTCAACCAGTTCAGCGGGATACTCTGCTGCTCCGGTGATAACAGGCATAGGATCGATCTTCTGTGTATTGGTAACGATACGTCCGTCGGGTCTCAAATACTCTACGTATCTAGCTGCTTCCAACTGCTCGAAGGAAACAATAAAGTCTGCCTCACCCTTATCGATGATAGGGGAATATACCTTCTCGCCAAAACGTACATAAGTTACTACGCTTCCGCCTCTCTGGCTCATACCATGAACCTCGGAAACCTTTACATCATATCCTTCGGTCAGAAGCAGATGTCCCAGAAGCTTACTTGCAAGCAGGGAACCCTGTCCGCCTACGCCAACAATCATAATATTCTTTGTACTCATTGTACCAAAGTCCTCCATTCGTTCTGCTTTATTCCTGTGATTCCAGTGCACCAAGTCTGCACAGCTGCTTACATACGCCACAACCTACACAGAGTGTGGTATCGATGCAAGCCTTACCATCCTTCATGCTGATGGAAGGACAGCCAAGTCTCATACAGGACTTACAGCCTACACACTTGTCGCAGAGAACTTTCAGAGGCTTCTTAGGTTTCACATATTTCAGCAATACACAAGGACGTCTGCTGATGATCACGGAAGGCTCTTCTGCAGCCAGTTCCTCTTTCAGGACTGCATCGCACTGAGCCAGATCATAAGGATCTACCACTCTCACGCGATTGAAGCCCATTGCCTTGCAGAGTGCTTCCAGATCGATCTTACCTGCGGGGTCACCCTTGATGTTGTAACCGGTGGTAGGATTCTGCTGATGTCCGGTCATACCGGTAATAGAGTTATCCAGAATGATCACGGTGGAATTACTCTGGTTGTAAGCGATATTTGCAAGACCGGTCATACCGGAATGCATGAAAGTACTGTCACCGATAACAGCAACTGTCTTTCCTTCGCTCTCGGTACCCAAAGCCTTGTTGAAGCCATGGATGGAGCTGATGGAAGCGCCCATGCAAAGGGTAACATCCATTGCGGAAAGAGGTGCAACAGCACCCAATGTATAGCAGCCGATGTCACCGAGAACGGTTACCTTGTTCTGCTTCAATGTATAGAACAATCCTCTGTGAGGACATCCGGAACACATTACGGGAGGTCTCACGGGAAGATTCTCATCCAGTTTCTTGCTGCAGGGCACATCAGCGCCAAGCTTAGCAGCGACCATATTCTGGGAATACTCACCCTCGATAGGGAATACATCCTTACCTACTACTTCCAGGCCGAGAGCTTTGCAGTGATTCTCAATGATAGGATCCAGTTCCTCTACGATAGCGATCTTGTCTACCTTAGCGGCAAAATCCAGGATCATCTTGGTAGGAAGAGGATTAACCATACCGATCTTCAGCACGCTGGCCTTCGCGCCAAATACTTCCTTCACATACTGATAGCTGGTGGAAGAAGTGATGATACCAAGAGAGGTATCACCCATCTCTACGCGATTGACGCCGCTGGTCTCAGACCACTCAGCAAGCTTGCGGGTCCTCTCCTCTACGAAAGGATGACGACGGATCGCATTGCCGGGCATCATAACGTACTTAGCAATATTTTTCTCATAAGTCTTCACAGCGGGAACCACGCGCTCAGCGGTGTCTACCACGCTCTGGGAATGTGCTACACGAGTACACATCTTGATGATAACGGGGGTATCAAAGGTCTCGGAGATCTCATAAGCAAGCTTTGCAAAAGCGTATGCTTCCTGAGAATCGGAGGGCTCTAACATAGGCACCTTGGATGCGATGGCATGATGTCTGGAATCCTGTTCATTCTGAGAAGAATGCATTCCTGCGTCATCTGCTACACAGATGATCATACCTGCATTGACGCCGGTGTAAGAGCAGGTATACAGAGGGTCTGCTGCCACATTCAAGCCTACATGCTTCATACCGCAGAAACTTCTCTTACCTGCAAGGCAAGCACCGAAAGCAACTTCCATAGCTACCTTCTCATTGGGTGCCCATTCACAATAGATCTCTTCAAACTTAGCTGCCTCCTCAGTTACTTCGGTACTGGGAGTGCCGGGATAACTGGATACGACGCAGCAGCCTGCCTCATATAAACCTCTGGCCAAAGCCTGATTTCCGAGCATTAACTGTTTCATTGTAAAATCCTTTCTTCCATGTTCCAGCGGAACATTCTGTTCATTCATTCGTACTTCTCTATGCGAGAAAATCTATAGACTATTATACTTTATAACTTTAATATTGTAAAGTGAAATATCCGTTTGCATCCACCATTCTTTGTTTCGATAATAACATTTTTCACACACAAAAAAAGATGCCTGACCATCGCGGTCGGGCATCTTTTATACTTCTGTTATGTATTATATTATCATATTTCGTCATAAATCACCATATTTTTCATGACAAAACGCAAATTTTAAATATGGGACGCAATCACCATACTTCTTCCATTCTGTCTCTCTTTCATATACTTCTCTACTTTTTCACGGCTCTCGTCGTCCAAACCGTTAAAAGGCTCATCCAAAAGCAGCAGATCGCAATCACTTTCCACCGCGCGTACCAGCGTTGCTCTGCGCTTCATACCGCCACTCAATTGCTCGCAGGGTTTGTCGATATCTTCCGCATCCAGCACCCGGATCAGTGCTTCTCTGGCCTTTGTCTCGTCTCCGGTCACCAGTGCCACGTTTTTCACTGCGCTGATATGAGCGATCAGTCTGTCCTCCTGGAACAGATAACCCACTCTGCCACAGGTGATCGTTCCCTGATCCGGCTTCTCAAGGCCTGCCAGCAAACGCAGCAAGGTAGTCTTACCGCTGCCGGAGGGTTCCCGCAGGGTCACGGTCTCACCGGGAGCGATAGTCCGATTCAGATCAGACAGAACGTTGTTATCACCATAGGATTTATTGACATTTGTAATCTGTATGCCCTGGGTCCGGGGCTGTTTGGTGCTTGCAGGCTTCTTACAAATCGGTTGCCATTGAAGTACCTTTCCAGCCAGACAGAGAATGATCTTCTCGAAGATCACGCTTAACAGTATCACCACTACCGTCCAGGCAAATACTCCTGCTGTATCCAGATAGACCTTGGACAAGTACAATTTCTCACCGATAGAATGATCAGGTATACCGATGACTTCCGCCGCTACGCCGGATTTCCAGCTGAGCCCTAACGAAACTTTCAGTGCACTGTACAGGAAAGGTCGCAGGGAGGGCAGGTAGATATAAAACAGTCGATTTTTCAAAGGTATATGAAACACTGCTGCCATCTCCAGCAGTTCCTTATCGAAGCTCTTTATGCCCTCCAGTGTATTGGTGTAGACGATGGGCAATACCACCAGGAAGCAGATACTCACTGCCAGAAACCGGGAGCCCCACCAGATCAAAAGGATCACTACAAAGGACGCTACCGGCACCGCTGCACAGAGTTTCATCACCGGGGAAAGCAGTTCCTCGATCAGTTTCTGTTTTGCGGATGCTACCGCCAGCACTGATCCCATGATCAGGCCAAAAAGAAAACCGGTACCGATTCGAGCAGTCGAACCCAGTACCGTTTTCCAAAAGTTTCCATCGCAAACAGACACTACCAGTTTTTTCAGTGTCTCAAGAGGTGAAACAAACAATAATTTATTGTCGATGATCCTTGCGGCCAGTGTCCAGATCACCAGCCAGAAAGCTACGATCAGACCGCCGCGCAGGATCTTCTTGTAATTCATCTTATGTTCCATACGGAACCCTTACTTTCCTCCGAGATAATAGAAATCATCACCGGGCAACTGTCCGCCAATCAGTTCTTTCTTGAAGCCTTCCAGAACCTTTAGGTACTGTTCCAGACTTTCCTTCATTTCCTGTCCTCTCACGCAAGCAAGATGGCACTTCGGAATGGCTTTCTGTGCGATAGGCTCCTTCGCTACGATACCTGCTTCCACTGCCAGGGTTGCTCCCTTCGCAGGATCTGCCAGGATCGCGTCCACGCTTAAGCTATGCTCCTCTAAAAATCTGTCGACAGCCTCTTTATGGTCCTTCGCAAAATCCTTACGGACGATGGTAACTCCTGTCACCATGCCGGAACCGGTGGCCTGCTGCCATGCTTCCTCCAGATCGACTACCACCTTCAGTGCTTCATTCTGCATCATGGCTGCAGTCACGAAAGGCTGGGGCAAAAGTCCCACTGCGTCTGGATCCTGTGCTAGAATCGCTGCCACTTCCGTAGCTTCTGACTTAAATTCCAGGGTGCAATCACCCTCTTCCAGGCCGTTCTCAGCCAGGAGATAACGAATGCTTGCCTCAGGTGTGGTACCCTTACCGGTGAGGTACAGAGTCTTACCCTTCAGGTCTGCAACACTTGTCACTTCCGCAGTTCCTGTCACAAGATACAGTACACTCAGTGTGTTGATATCGATGACCTGAATATTACCCTCGGTCTTGGCATAGAGGCTGCTTGCCACATTTGCAGGTACCAGCGCGATATCCAGCTCTCCCTTGATCATCAGAGGCAGGAGTTCGTCTGCTCCCACTGCCATCTGAAACTCATAAGTATCAAAGGTCTCCCCCTGTTTGCTCTTCTCCATCAGGTTCAGAATTCCCAGTGTGGTAGGTCCCTTCAATGCTCCTACGCGAATGTTCTCCGATACCGGTTCTGCCTTGCCTC
>JAKSRX010000057.1 GCA_024403365.1 Acetatifactor sp.
TATGACAGATGCAACAAATGTAAAGAACATGAAGAAGATTTTACCCTATTTATAAGTCTAGGTAAGGAGGAAGAAGAGACATGGCAAGAATTAAAGGCGGCATGAATGCCAAGAAGAAACATAATAGAGTATTAAAGCTTGCAAAGGGCTACAGAGGCGCTAGAAGCAAGCAGTATAGAGTTGCTAAGCAGTCTGTAATGAGAGCTCTTACCAGCGCTTATGCAGGTAGAAAAGAGAGAAAGCGTCAGTTCAGACAGCTGTGGATCGCTCGTATCAACGCAGCAGCAAGAATGAACGGCCTTTCCTACAGCAAGTTTATGTACGGCCTGAAGCTGGCTGGCGTAGACATGAACAGAAAGATGCTTGCTGAGATGGCAGTTAACGATGCAGAGGGCTTCAAGACCCTTGCAGAGCTTGCTAAGACCAAGCTTGCTTAATCGCTACGAAAAGAAGCTTATATTAACGCAGCAGAGGATTTCCTTTGCTGCGTTTCTTAATATCACAGAAAATGAACTGTGATTTTTGACGGATAGTGAGGAAGAATATGCTGATCTTTTTTGACATAGACGGGACTTTGATCGACGAAACAACACATGAGGTACCTAAGAGCGCACTTGAGGCTGTGAAGGAAGCCAGAGAGGCCGGACACATCTGCATCATCAACACCGGCAGAAGCAAGAAGCTGGTGGAGGCGGATGCCCACAAGATCCAGGGCTTTGACGGCATGCTGATGGGCTGCGGAACTATGGTGGTATATCATGGTGAGACACTGCTTCACAAGACTTATACAGCAGAGGAGACCAGATATCTGATCGAAGGCCTGAGAAAGCATAAGATCGATGCCTGTCTGGAAGGAGAGACCAACAATTATTTCGATCTTCCGGAATATATGGCACATGACAGCTGGAAAGAGTTTTCCACCTACTTCACCCACTTGCATTACGGGGACTTCAGCGATCTCCTGGAGCATTACGGAAGTTACGAGGGCAAAGTATATGACTGGGACAAGATGTTTTGCTATGCAGGCAGTACGGAAGCCATGAATGCTTTCATGGAAGAATACGGTCAGGACCTGGAGCTGGTGGATCGTAAGAAGGGATTTTTCGAGATCATGCCGAAGGGATACTCCAAGGCCAGCGGAATCGTTTTCCTGGCTGAGAAACTGGGGATCCCCATGGAGGAGACCGTTGCCATCGGCGACAGCAGCAATGATATTCCCATGATCGAATGTGCCCACATCGGTATCGCCATGGGTAATTCCACACCTGATGTAAAAGCCATTGCGGATCATGTCTGTGCGGACATCGACAAGGATGGCATCGCTGATGCATTGAGATGGCTGGGAGCAATAAAATAAGCCTTGAAGATCAAGGCTTACAGGCGAAGCAGATAACGGGAATCGAACCCGCCTCCTCAGCTTGGGAAGCTGATGTTCTACCGATGAACTATATCTGCACAATTCCATTATATTATAGCATAGCGACCTTTAGAATTCCATAGCAAAATAAATGATCCGGGAAGAAAAAATCCCGGATTTTTTTGTGGAAAAACCAGTGTAAAGATTGCACGAAATTTGCGGTTATGGTAAAATTATGTTGTTAGAGTGCAGAGGTGTAAACTGCACCAATGAAAGATAAAAAGGAGTGTATAAAAATGGCTGACGAAAAACTTTTAAAAGCACAGACAGTATATGCCACTTTGTGCGGAATGTTGGACAAGCGTGGTTGGAAGTATGACAGAGAAGATGAGAAACTGACTATTTCCTGTAAGGCAAGAGGAGAGGATCTCCCCATGGACATCAGAATGATCGTTGATGTCAAGAGAAGCCTTGTAATGCTTCTGTCCCATATGCCTTTTGTAGTTCCTGAAGATAAGAGAATCGACCTTGCGATCGCTATCAGCGTTGTAAACAACAGACTGATCGACGGCAGCTTTGACTATGATATTCGTGACGGACATATCTTCTTCCGTCAGACCGCAAGCTATCTGGATTCCGAGATCGCAGATACAGCACTTTCCTACATGCTGTCCTGCTCCTGCGGTACCATCGATGATTACAATGACAAGTTCCTTATGATCGGTAAGGGAATGCTTAGCCTTGAGAAATTCATGGAAGAGAAGAACTAGGAGGATAGAATAATGGCAGACGAAAAGAAACTCGCTCTTGCGAAAGAAGTATATGCAAGCCTTTGCGGCGCTCTCGACAGAAGAGAGTGGAAATACAAGAAGGAGGAAGATGA
This sequence comes from Acetatifactor sp., assembly GCA_024403365.1. Classification (GTDB taxonomy): domain Bacteria; phylum Bacillota; class Clostridia; order Lachnospirales; family Lachnospiraceae; genus Acetatifactor. Next base: position 2,241 of record JAKSRX010000057.1, read on the forward strand.
ACTGCTGGTTCGTTTTGACGTAAACGGCGATGACTTCCCCATGGCATTTATCATGTACATGGACGTAGACAGACAGCTTATCAGAGTACTTTCTCCTATGCCTTTCGTTTTCCCTGAGGATAAGAGAATCGACGGCGCTATCGCAACCGTAGCTGCATCCGATGCACTTCCCGACGGAAGCTTTGACTACGATATCACAAGCGGTAAGACCTACTTCAGAATGACCAACACCTACCGTGACGGCAAGATCGGTGAGGGCCTGTTCCAGTACATCATTGAGTGTGCTACCTATGTTGTTGATCTGTATAATGACAAGCTTTTCGCAGTCAGCAAGGGAATGATGAGCATTGATGAATTCCTGAAGGAAAGATACAACTAATAATTCATTACAAGATTCAGAAAGCTCCGACATGTTCGGAGCTTTTTCAAAGAAACAAAGGAGAACAGTAGTAAGATGGATGATATTAAAAACAGCGCCGTGCTGGAGCAAATGATCGCTTATGCAAAGAAACTCGGCAGCCCTGCGTCTTCTACATTGACCGCTGAAAGATTTATGATCACAGTTTTTGATGTGATGAACGGTACTATGACTGTGGACGATGCTGCTTTGGCTACCAAGCTTAGCAATCTGATTCAGAATTCTCCCTTTGACGCATCCAGAGACAGAAGTGCACTGATCACATTCGTAGGGGATGCGAAGAAGGTATCCTTCATGGAAGGAATCTACATGCAGAAGAAACTAATGGAGGCAAAGAATCAGGCACAGAAGGATAATCTGCCTGAGATCACTCCCGATATTCTGCTGCAGAAGATCATTGAAGAGCCTACGGAAGGCTTGCGCAAGTGCTATACCAGCGATGATGAGGAGAAAGCCAGAAAGGCAGCAAATGATCAGCAGATCGCTTCTCTTTTGAAGCAGGCTGCTGCAGGTCAGAGCACCGCAGGCCAGAAGAAAGCAGAAGGAGATGCAGCCGCAGCGGCTCCCAAGTCTCCCAAGGAAGCAAGACAGTTAGTTGCAAACCTGACCCAAAAGGCAAAGGATACCCAGAAGATCCTGTTGGATTCCGTATTCGGACAGGATAACGCAGTAAGCGTATTTACTGCAGGCTACTTCCAGTCTGAGTTACTTTCCCTGACAGATAAGAAGAGAACCAGACCCAAGGCTATTTTCCTTTTTGCAGGACCTCCCGGAGTAGGTAAGACTTTCCTGGCTGAGAAGGCTGCAGAGACCCTGGGCCTTCCTTTCAAACGATTTGATATGAGTGAGTACTCCGATGACGAGTCCAACATCGAGTTCTGCGGTTCCGATAAGGTGTACAAGAACGGTAAGGCGGGTAATGTTACCTCTTTCGTAGCAGATAATCCCAAGTGTATCCTGCTGTTCGATGAGATCGAGAAGGCTCATCTGACCGTAATTCACCTGTTCCTGCAGATCCTGGATGCAGGCCGCATTCGAGACAATTATACCGATGAGGAAGTAAGCTTCACCGATGCGATCATGATCTTCACCACCAATGCAGGACGTTCCCTGTATCAGGATTCCGAGACCGGCAACTATTCCGGTGTCAGCAAGAAGATGATCCTGAAGGCATTGGAGAACGACAAGAATCCTTTGACCCAGGAGCCTTTCTTCCCCGGCGCGATCCTGTCCAGATTTGCGACTGCAAATGTGGTTATGTTCAACCATATGGCAGCCCACAACCTGCATCAGGTCGTTGAGAAGGAAGTTATGAGACATGCCAGAAACTACGAGAACGAAGTGGGTGTTTCCGTAGGATTCGATGACAGAGTATTCAGTTCCATTATCTTCAGCGAAGGCGGTGCAGCAGATGCGAGAACCGTTCGAAGCCGTGCAGAGACCTTCTTTGATGATGAACTGTATGAATTGTTCCGTCTGATCGCTTCCGATAAGACCAAGGGCAATATTGAAGACGTAGAGCATATTGAATTCGTTGTAGATCTTCCCAAGGATGATCCCGATATCATGAAACTCTTCGAGGGAGAAAGCGATGACAATGTTCTGGTATTTACTTCCGACAAGGTCATGGCTGAATGTGATGTAGAGATCCGTGGCTGCAAGCTGATCCATGCGTCTACTATTGAGGATGCCAAGAGAATTCTTCACGATACCGATATCAAGTTCGTTCTCTTGGATATGGGCTATGGCGTGAAAGACGATACCTGCAAGTTCCTGAATGCAGAGGACGTAGAGTCCCTGGCAAGAGACTGCTTCTGGTACCTGAAAGAGTACTACAGAGATCTTCCCGTATATCTCCTTGAGACAAACGGCGTAGGTATCAATGTAGAGGAGAAACTTTCCTTCCTGAGAGCCGGTGTGCGTGATGTGATCGCACTGTCCGACATCAAGGATGATTTCAAGGCAAAGGTACGTGAGATCTCCAATCAACTGTATCAGCAGGAGAGCATGAATACACTGGCTAAGACCAATCGAATGATCTCCTTCGAGACCGCTCAGACCATCTCTGAGGATCATAAGACCGCTGAGATCAGATTGTTTGACTTCGAGATGAAACTTGCACTGGAAGCTTCCGACTCCAAGAATATTCTGAGCAACGTTTCCAAGCCTGATATTCGTTTCAGCGACGTTATCGGTGCAGAGGATGCCAAGAAGGAACTGAAGTACTTTGTAGAGTATCTGAAGGATCCCAAGAAGTATGCGGGAACCGGACTGAAGGCACCCAGAGGCGTACTTTTGTACGGACCTCCCGGAACCGGTAAGACTATGCTGGCAAAGGCTATGGCAGGTGAAAGCAATGTAACTTTCCTGGCTGCAGAAGGTAACCAGTTTATCCAGAAATATATCGGTGAAGGTAAGGAGAGACTTCACGAACTGTTCAAGACCGCTCGTAAGTATGCACCTTCCATCATCTTCGTGGATGAGATCGAGGCTGTAGCAAAAGAGCGTCGCGGCGGCGAGCATGCTACCGCAAACGGTGAGGATGTACTGACTGCATTCCTGACCAATATGGATGGTTTCAACAACGATCCTTCCAGACCCGTATTCGTACTGGCAGCTACCAACTTCGATGTAACACCCGGCAGCGGCAGAAGCCTGGATGCAGCGCTGATGCGTCGTTTTGATCGTAAGATCCTGATCGATCTTCCCAACAAGGATGAGCGTATTCAGTACATGAGAAAGAAACTGGCAAGCAGTCCCGCTTTCGAGATCAGTGATGAGATGGTAGACAATATGGCGATCCGTTCCACCGGCATGAGCCTGGCAGAACTGGAGAACGTATTTGAGTTTGCCCTTAGAAGCGTTGTAAGAGACGGCGGCCTGAAGGTGACCGATGCCGTACTGGAAGAGGCTTTCGAGACCTACAACAGCGGCGAGGAGAAGAAGTGGAGCGAGGATCTGATCCTGCGTGTTGCAAGACACGAAGCAGGTCATGCACTGCTTTGCTGGATGAGCGGAGAACTGCCTTCCTACCTGACCATCGTAGCCCGTGGAAACCATGGTGGCTATATGCAGCATGGTGACAACGAGGGCAAGGCCCGTCATACCAAAGACGAGAAACTGGCTCGCATCCGTTGCTCCATGGGCGGAAGAGCGGCTGAAGTGGTCTACTACGGAGAGAGAGACGGTGTTTCTACCGGCCCTTCCGGAGACTTGAAGAATGCTACCGCTATCGCGCAGCAGATGATCTGTACTTACGGTATGTACGAGGAGTTTGGCCTTGCAACCATCAATTATGAGACCGCTTCCTCCGGAGAGCTGGCCGACGAAGTAAGAGAGGCAGTAAACGGTATCCTGAAGGCTGAGCTGGAGAATGCGATCAAGATCATTTCCGAGAACAAAGAAGCGATCGACGCACTGGTCGACACGCTGATGGTGAAGAACCATATGCTGGGCGAGGAGATCGATGCGATCTTGAAGGCTCACGTGAAAAAATGATATAAAACTATTTCTTGAGGTGTAAGAAATGAATGTGTGCTTAATTAAAACGCTGTTGTATATTTCTGTAGGAATGTTGGGATCGATCATAGTGGTCGTTATCGCCAATATTTCTGTAACAGCTGTCAAAAGAAAGAAACTAAATATTCCCGGTGTGCTATTGCTGTTTATGCTGCTGGCATCAGTGATGCTCATGCGATATTCCGTGGGATACTATTCCATCTACAATGAAACTGCTATCCGCGGAGAAGGTGATGTGATCCTGACCCCCGTGGAAGAGATCTTCAACAGCGTCGTACACACATTTCAGTCCTTCAGTATGGATGAATCTTACACGGAATATGTGCAGGCCGGCAGAGAAATGATGATCGGTATTTATGGGGAAGATTCCTACTGGATCAGATTGTTCGGATTGCTTACCTCTGTGGTCAATGTGCTGGCACCGGTCATCGGTGGAGCCATCGTTTTGACTGTTTTGCAGAGCGTGTTCCCGGGCATTCGAGCTTTTAGGGTGCGCAAAAGAGGGTGGAGCGATAGATATTATTTCAGCGAACTGAATGAGCGCTCCATGACGTTGGCAAAGGATATTCTGAACCAGAAGTATCCTGCCTGGAAAAGACCCCAGATCGTATTTACCAATGTACATGCAGACAATGAAGAGGGCGGAGGTTCTGAACTGTCCTTAGAAGCCAAAGAATTGGGCATGTATTGCTTTGAAAGCGATATCGTTTCTTTTACCTGCGCAAGTTCCAGAATTCATAAAAATAAGAGCAAGACCATTGGTCCTTTCTGCACGTTGCTGATCAACGAAGATGAGATGAGCAACATTATGACCTTGGCAAAACTTTTGTCCGAAGAAAATTGGATGAAGTTTACGGATGAGAAACAGAAAAATATTTATATATTTTACAGTGATGACGACCTGTGCGTGGCCGAAAAGACCGTATGGGACGGCATGATGGTAAACCTGGAAGCAGAGCAGAAGAAGGCAAAGCAGAAGAAGTCGCTTGCTGAAATGTCTCCCATGGTTACCAGAGTAAAAGGATACCAGCGTCTGGTATACAACCTTTTAAAAGAGTATCCACTCTATAGACCTTTGGTGAAAAATGCAGAGCGCAGAGATTCACTGGATGTAGCCATCATCGGCAACGGTAAGCTGGGAATGGAAGCATTCCTGGGCGCATATTGGAGCGGACAGCTGCTGGATCAGGAACTTTCCATCAGTATGGTGTCTTTGGATGATGAAGAGACAGCCTGCATGAAGATCGACCGCATCAATCCCGAGATCCTGATGACTGCACAGGAAGGACATGAGATCCTTCGCAGAGACCCTGAGGATCCTACGGATGTGAATCGTCCCTATTTTACCTTCCGCTATGCTTCTGTAGATATGACTGCTGCAGATTTTTCAGCCATCGTATGTAAGGAGCCTGAATGTATCAAGCCGGGAAACGGAAGCACAAAGTCACTGCTGGATTCGGATTATTACATCGTAAACCTCGGTTCCGATGAACTGAATATCAAGACAGCGGAGCGTCTGGCAAGAGAGATCATTATCAAGCAGACTGATGACAAAACAAACAGAAATGTTACGATCATGTATGTGGTATATGATTCCGGAATTGCGAAGATACTGAATAGTAACCCTCACAGAATCTGTTCCAATGAATACAAAGATGTTGTGGAACTGATCGCCTGCGGAACTATTGACGAGATCTACAATTACGAGAGCGTATTTGAGATAGACAAGAAAAAGCGCAACAATTCTATCAAGGACAAGAATCTGAAGATCTCCAGAGGAGAAGCGTTCAGCAACGCGCAGAAGCGATTCCGCGAATCCTACAATGCACAGTCTACGGATGCTCATAATATTCACTGGCTGTATAAGTGCTTTACTGCATATAGAAATGAAGTGCTTACAGGCAAGCCCGTGCTCTCCGGTGAGGCACGTAAGATCTGGGAGAGAGAGCGTGCACGGATCCTGGGCAAAGCAGTGGACGAGGCGGAAACAGCAGATGAAAAGTATAGCTTATACATCTGTGAAAATAAAAATGAAATGGCCAGAAGACTGGCTGCACTGGAGCACAGAAGATGGTCCGCATTTATGCGTTCCATCGGTTTCAGACAAAGAAAATATACGCAGGAAGATATTCAGAATAAGTCCATTAAGTCCAAGGATATCTTTATCAAGCGTCATACCTGTCTGGTAGAATGTTATCCCTATGATCTGGCACCGGAGAAAATGGACGGGTTGGATAAGATAGAAGAGCATTTCTTCAGCTTCTATAAGAAGTACGATTATCATGGCTGCTTCAAGAGACTGACCGAGGAGATCAAGGATTCCGCTAACGATAAGGTTAAAGCCATCAGCAAAGATGATTATTATAACAGTGCTGATAATATGACCGGTTACTTAAGTGTACTGGATTATTTTGACGAGATCATTTCCCTTCCCTGCAGTGGTGGAAATACAAAGCACATTCGAAATTATATTCTGGAAGTAGCCAAGAAGCGAGGCTTTGAGGCAAAAGAGCAGGGCAAAGATATTGTTCTGACTACGAAGAAGGATGATAAGTCCACCATTTGTCTGGAGTGCTTATATGACCTGAATATCAAGGCGTTAAAGGATTGTTCTATCGACATTCAAAAAGAAGGTATCATACCTGTATTGGATGTCTCTGTGGTAACCGCTAAGGGAACTACCTTAGGCGGTAAGATCGGTGTTTCCCTGGCACTGGCTCTTGCAATTCTGGATGCCACAAGGATCAAACAGAATGTTCAGATCACCTTCAAAGAGAAGGATCAGGGCAAGCCCAATGCCAACAGAGTGGATGAACTGTTCCTGAAGAACAATGATATCGTGAACGGAGAGTCCTTTGATCTGCTGAAACTGTATGATTGCTGGAGAGAGCTGCTTCAGAAATATAAGGACGAATATAATAAGTAAAAATGAAATGGAGAATGCCATGGGCGTTTTAACCAATTTAGATCCTGCAAAGGTATTTCAGTTTTTTGAAGAGATTTGTTCTATTCCCCACGGTTCGGGTAATGTAGAGCAGATCAGTGATTATCTGGCTCGTTTTGCTGCAGACAGAGGCCTGTTCTGCATTCAGGACGATCTGAAGAATATCGTGATCGTGAAAGAAGCCACTCCCGGATATGAGGAGGAACCCCCTGTGATCCTGCAGGGACATATGGACATGGTAGCGGTGAAAAAACCGGACTGTGATATCGATATGACCAAGGAAGGTCTGAGACTGGCAGTGGATGGGGATAAGGTCTACGCAGAAGGCACCAGCCTTGGCGGTGACGACGGCATTGCAGTAGCTTATTCTTTGGCACTTCTGGATTCCGATACCATCAAGCATCCGAAGCTGGAAGTGATCATCACCGTAGACGAAGAGGTAGGTATGGATGGTGCTACAGGCATCGATCTTAGCATGATCACCGGCAATCGCATGATCAACCTGGACTCTGAGGAGGAAGGTATTTTCCTTACCAGTTGTGCCGGTGGTGCGAGAGTAAAGTGTAACATTACCGTTCCTGCGAAAGAGATGGTCGGTCCTAAGTATACTGTCAAGGTGGGCGGCTTACTGGGCGGACATTCCGGTTGTGAGATCCAGAAGGAGAGAGGCAATTCCAACTGCCTCCTGGCAAGGATCCTGTTTGAGGCAGGAGCAGGTGTATTAAGTATCAATGGTGGTCTTGCAGATAATGCTATCCCCAGAGAGACTGTTGCGGAATTGGTAGTGCCCAGAGAGAAGGAGCTTGCTTTCACAACTGCTGTGAGAGAGGCAGAAAAATTGATCAGCGCAGAACTGCAGAGCAAGGATCCCGGCTTCTGTGTAAAGATGGACAGCGATGATACCGACAAGATCTATCAGGCAGGAGACAGCAGAGAAGTGGCGAGATTCCTGTTGAGCCTTCCCAACGGTGTGCAGGCCATGAGCGCTGAATTGCCCGGATTGGTAGAGACTTCCCTGAATCTCGGTATCCTGAAATATGATGCGCAGAGCGGTAAGTGCCTGGCTGAATTCTCTGTTCGAAGCAGTGTGGAGAGTGCCAAGAAGGCTTTGATCGACAGACTGCTTGCGGCAACAGAGCTGGCAGGCGGCTGCATCGAAGTGACCGGCGATTATCCCGGTTGGAAATACCGCAAGGATTCCCCTCTTCGCGATAAGATGATCGCTTTGTACGAAGAGATGTACGGTACCCTCCCTAAAGTGGAAGCGATCCATGCAGGTCTGGAGTGCGGTATTCTGGGAAGTAAGATCAAGGATCTGGATTGTGTTTCCATGGGACCTGATATGAGAGACATTCATACTACCGAAGAGACATTGAGTATCTCTTCCACCAGAAGAGTGTGGGAATACCTTGTAGCATTATTAGAGAGAAAATAAGAGGAAAACATATGTCACAGAAAATATTATTTCAGTGTGATTACAATGAAGGAGCCCATCCACTCATCATGGAGAGGCTCCTTGCCTCAAATATGGAGCAAACTCCGGGATATAGTGAGGACCATTATTGTAGATCCGCTGCAGACAAGATCAGAAAAGCCTGCGAAGATGATACCCTTGCAGTACATTTCCTGGTAGGCGGTACGCAGACTAATTTAACCGTAGTAGATGCAGGACTTCGTTCTCATCAGGGCGTGCTTTGTGCGGTGAGCGGTCATATCAATGTTCATGAGACCGGTGCGGTAGAGGCCTGCGGCCACAAGGTGCTGGGACTTCCCTCCGATGACGGCAAGATCAGCGCGGAGCAGATCGAGAACTATTGCCACGGACATTTCACCAATGCCAGCTTTGAACATATGGTGCAGCCCGGTATGGTCTATATTTCCAATCCTACAGAGCTGGGAACCATCTATTCTGCAGAGGAACTGAAGGCAATCTACGAGGTCTGCAAAAAGTATGACCTGTATCTGTTCCTGGACGGTGCACGTCTTGGCTATGGCCTCACAGCACCCGATAATGATCTGACCTTGCCTTTGCTTGCAAAGTATACCGATGCATTCTACATCGGCGGTACGAAGGTAGGTGCATTGTTCGGCGAGGCAATAGTGATCAGCAATGAAAGTCTTAAAAAGGACTTCAGATATCTGATCAAACAGAGAGGCGGTATGCTGGCAAAGGGCAGACTGTTGGGAATTCAGTTTGACACACTGTTTACAGATGACCTGTACTTTGAGATCTCAAAGCATGCCATCACTTTGGCAGAGGAACTGAGAGCGGTAATGGCTGCAAAGGGATATACCTTCAATGCACCTAATCATACCAATCAGATCTTCGTCGTAATGCCGGATGAACATCTGAAGAAACTCAGTGAGAAGTTTGAGTACTCCTACGATGCGCAGGTAGATGAGACCAGAAGCTGCGTGCGTTTCTGTACCAGCTGGGCAACCAAGGACGAAAATGTAAAAGCATTGATCGAGGCGATCGAGAGTTTGTAAAGATAATGGAGATATAGGTATGAGTCAGTTTGATTACAGTAAAGTAAAAGAGCCTACCTTTTTCAGAGAAAACAGAATGGATGCACATTCTGATCATATTTACTATGCAAACGTTGCAGAGGAGAGCGAGGGACAGAGCAGCTTCCGCTATTATCTGAATGGTTTGTGGAAGTTCGCCTACGCGAAAAACTATCACTCCGCTTCTAAGGAATTCATGGCAGCCGATTACGACTGCAGAAGCTGGGATGATATCAGAGTGCCTGCGCATATCCAGATGGAAGGATATGACAAACCTCAGTATTCCAATGTGGCATATCCTTGGGACGGTTGGGATGAGGTGCAGCCCGGACAGATTCCGGAGCATTTCAATCCGGTGGCTTGCTATGTGAAGTATTTTGCATTGCCAGAAAATATGCAAAATGGTCCTGTATATATCTCTTTTCAGGGCGTGGAAAGTGCCATCGCTCTGTGGTGTAACGGTGCATATGTAGGTTACAGCGAGGATACCTTTACTCCTTCCGAATTCGATCTGACCCCTTATATCAATAAAAACGGAGAGAATAAGCTGGCTGCGTATGTATTCAAGTGGTGCGGCGGCAGCTGGTGTGAGGACCAGGATTTCTTCCGTTTCTCCGGTATTTTCCGTGATGTATTCCTTTACACTGTACCCAAGGTACATGTGGAGGATGTGAGAACCAGAACACTGTTGAATGATACCTTTGATCAGGCTGATCTGGTGATCGACCTGAAGACTTCCGGATCCGGATGCGTGAAAGCGACATTGATCCGTGAAGAGCGTACTTACTTTTTCGAGGGTGAGTATGTAAAGAATCTCGGACAGGTAGTGGAGGAAAAGATCATTACCGCAGTCGAGAGCACCGTAAATGGTGAAAATACCCTGACGATCCCTGTAGAAAAGCCATTGCTTTGGAGTGCAGAGGAGCCGAATCTCTATAAACTGGTGTTGGAAGTATTGGATGAAGCCGGTGCTCTGCAGGAAGTGATTCCTTTGCAGGTTGGTTTCAGACGCTTCGAGATGAAAGACGGTTTGATGAAGTTAAACGGTAAGAGAATCGTGTTCAGAGGCGTAGATCGACACGAATTCAGTTCCAGAAACGGTCGTGTGGTCAGTGAGGCAGACATCTGGACCGACCTCATTACCATGAAGAGACACAATATCAATGCCATCCGAACCAGCCATTACCCCAATGATTCCATGCTTTATGATGTATGTGACAGACTGGGACTCTATCTGATCGCAGAGTGTAATCTGGAGAGCCATGGTTCCTGGGAGCCTGCTGCCAGAGGGGCTGTGCCTAAGGATACAGTGGTGCCCGGTGACAAGCCCGAGTGGAATGCTATTATGCTGGACCGTGTGAATTCCATGTTCCAGAGGGACAAGAATCATGCTTCGATCCTGATCTGGTCCTGTGGTAATGAGGCATTCGGCGGCAAAAATATTTATGATATGTCTCAGTTCCTGCGTGAGCATGACAAGGATCGTCTGATCCAGTATGAGGGTATCATGCATGACAGAAGATATCCCGATACCAGCGATGTAGAGAGCCAGATGTACACCAAGGTGCGTGACATTGAAAGATTCTTAAAGGAGCATCCCGAGAAGCCTTTCATTTGCTGTGAATATATGCATGCTATGGGTAATTCCTGCGGCGCCATGCACAAATATACCGATCTGGCAGAGCGTGAGCCGAAATACCAGGGCGGATTTATCTGGGACTATATCGACCAGTCTATTTATAAGAAGGACCGCTACGGTAAGGAATTCCAGGCCTACGGCGGTGACTTTGATGACAGACCCAATGACGGCAACTTCAGCGGCGACGGTATCTGTTACGGCGGCGAGAGACAGGCTTCCCCCAAGAGGCAGGAAGTGAAAGATAACTATCGCGGTATTGCTGCGGAGGTCAAAGAGACCGGTGTTGCCATCACCAATCGTAACCTGTTTGTGAGCACCAATGCATATGATTGCACTGTGCGCCTGATGAAGGAAGGCAGATTTGTGAGAGAAGCAGCTCTGTCAACTGCGGTAGCGCCCGGATGTACGGAAAATTATGAGCTGCCTTTTGCGGTTCCGGAAGCAGAGGGAGAGTATGTGGTTACTGTAAGTTTCCGTCTGAAGCAGGCAACAGCCTGGGCGGCAGCAGGATATGAAGTCGCTTTTGGACAGGGTGTCTTCACGAAAACACAGAACCTGATCGCAGATCGTAAGGTATGCGTGCCCAAGCCTATGCAGGTGATTCGCGGTACCTACAACATGGGTATTCGCGGCGAGGAGTTCGAGGTGATGTTCTCCTTTGGCGGCTTGACTTCCTATCGTTATGGCGGCAAGGAACTGTTCAAGGGTACTCCTAAGCCTAACTTCTGGCGCGCTCCCGTGGACAATGACAGCGGAAACCGTATGACGAAGCGCTGTGGTCAGTGGAAGCTTGCCAGCATGTATATTGACAATGCGCAGGTTCCCGAGACAGCACCGGAAGAGAATTGTATCAAGGTAAGCTATAAGTACCGCGCAGAGACCAGACCTGCCGTAGAGTGCGATGTGATCTACCGAGTATATGGTGACGGTACCATTCAAGTGAACTTAGGTATGGATCCAGTGAAAGAGAACGGAGATCTGCCGGAGTTCGGCATGCTGTTCAAGATGGATGCGGATTATGAGTGCCTGGAATGGTACGGAAACGGTCCCGAGGAAACGTATGCAGACAGACAGGAAGGTGCGAAGCTTGGCATC
>JAKSRX010000058.1 GCA_024403365.1 Acetatifactor sp.
AGGTCCAGAACAGGATAGTATACGATGATGTCTGCATTCAGTGCCCAGTCGTCATAGTCGGGAGCACGTCCGTCGTGAGGCTCGCCGTTGCCCAGCTTGTCACCGATCTGCATTACGCAGACAGCACCCTTTGCCTTTGCAATGTAGTATTCACGCTGCTTGGGGGAGTAGTCGGGGAACATTTCCTCCAATTCCTTGGTGGTTACGAAGAAGATGTCATGAGGAAGGATCGCCTCGATGTAATCATAGTGGATGGACATGTACTTCTCGGGCTTACGAAGTACCTTGTAAACTTCACTTACGGTCTCCTTCAGAGTCTCGATGGTACGATCTTCCTTTGCGATGATCTTTTCCCAGTCCCACTGGTCAACATAGATGGAATGGATATTGTCGGTCTCCTCGTCGCGACGGATCGCGGACATATCGGTGTAGAGACCCTCGCCTACGGAGAAACCGTATTTCTTCAGCGCGTAGCGCTTCCACTTTGCAAGAGACTGTACGATCTCTGCGTTGTGGCCGTCCTGATATTTGATATCGAAGGTAACGGGACGCTCAACGCCGTTCAAGTTGTCGTTCAGACCGGACGCGGGGGAAACGAACAGAGGAGCAGATACGCGAAGCAGGTCAAGACGGTCAGCCAGAAGTCTCTGGAAGAAGTCCTTTACAGTCTTGATGGCGATCTGTGTTTCATAAAGGTTCAATTCTGATTTATACCCGTTGGGTATGTTCATTTTAGACATGATTTTCTCTCCAAACATAGTACTTTCAAGTATATAATACCTCTATTATTTAAACGCGTTTTACAGGATTTTGCAAGGCTTTTTTAGGGAAAACACGAAAGTATTTCAATGAAAAAAGAACCTTGCGGAAATCGAACATATGTGCTATTCTACTATCAGAACATTTGTTCTGATAGTAGAGGTAAAGTATGGAACTATTGACGACAGGTCAGAATATGACCATAACCGAGAAACTGCAGATATTGACAGATGCCGCAAAGTATGACGTGGCATGTACCTCCAGCGGAGTGGAGCGGGAAGGCAACGGCACCGATATGGGTAATTGTATCAATGCCGGAATCTGCCACAGTTTTGCCAGTGACGGGCGCTGTATCTCTCTGTTGAAGATCCTGATGACCAACGAGTGCATCTATGACTGCAAATACTGTCAGAATCGCTGCAGTAACGATATTCCCAGGGCAACCTTCACCCCGGAGGAGATCTGCACTCTGACCATAGAGTTTTACAGGCGCAATTACATAGAAGGTCTGTTCCTAAGTTCCGGGATCATCGGGAATCCTTCTTTTACCATGGAATTGATCTATCGTACTTTATACTTACTGCGCAATCACTATCGTTTTCGCGGATATATCCATGTGAAAGCAATTCCCGGTGCGGATCCGAAGCTGATCGAGATGACGGGCTATCTGGCTGACAGAATGAGTGTGAATCTGGAATTGCCTACCGCAGAGGGGCTTAAAAATCTGGCGCCCAACAAACACCGCAAGACCATACTGACACCCATGAGACAGATCCAGCAGGGTATTGCTGCCAATCAGCATGATCTGGTTGTGTATCGCAATGCACCGAAATTCGTGTCCGGAGGACAGAGCACACAGATGATCATCGGGGCCACACCGGAGAATGATTTCCAGCTGATCAATGTGGCGGAGAACCTGTATCAGAAGTTTGGGCTGAAGAGAGTATTCTATTCTGCTTTTGTGAATGTGACGGGAGATAAGGCGCTGCCTGCGCTTCCCGGAGGCCCGCCACTGCTCAGAGAGCATCGCCTGTATCAGGCAGACTGGCTGCTTCGGTTCTACGGGTTCAAAGCAGAGGAGATCTTGGATGAGAAAAGACCTTTCTTCAATGTGCTCTTGGATCCAAAGGAGGACTGGGCAGTGAGACACCTGGAAGTATTCCCGGTAGAGATCAACAGAGCGCCCATGGATATGCTGCTAAGAGTACCCGGTATCGGCGTAAACAGCGCCAACAGGATCGTGTCCAGCAGAAGAAGCGGCAATCTGACCTTCCAGGATCTGAAGAAGATGGGGGTGGTACTGAAGCGCGCCCTTTATTTCATTACCTGCAATGGCAGAATGATGTATCCGGTGAAGATCGAGGAAGATTATATCGTCCGCAATTTGACAGAGAAAAAAGATCGGATCCAGTTCGGAACGGATGGCATGTCCTACAGACAGATGTCGCTTTTTGATGATGACCGGTTTACGGCAAGCATCACTGCGGAGGAGAAGATACGGACTGCGGTAGGGCAGTTTTAAAGGAGAGAATAGTATGGTGATCTATCGATGTGAGGATAGCCTGGAAAGTATATTTACCGCTGTTTACAGAGCATATGAAGAGCATCGGGACCACGAGGATACCAGGATCCTGCTGCATGATGAACCAATCCTTTTCGCCGAGGATATCCGGGTGGAAAAGGATGCAAACAAAGCGGTGAAGGTCATGCGGACCCTGGAGAGAAAGTTTGGTGAAAAGGATTATTTTGATCTCTGCAGTGCCCTGGCTACAGAGGACGAAGATAAGGCAGACGCAGTCTATCACACCATTGTTCAGGGACTTAAGAACGACTGCTATCCGGAGCATCTCTACGATAACCTGGCAAATGCCCACGTTTTGAAGACTTTCAAACTGGCAAAGTATGCCTGGAGGGAAATACACCATCTCTATGGATTTGTGAGATTTCAGGAACTGGAGAACGGGATCCTTTTTGCTTCCATAGGTCCAAGGAATAACATACTGACTTTCCTGATGCCTCATTTTGCAGACCGTTTTCCCTCGGAGAATTTCGTGATCTATGATGAGATCAGAGGTATCTTCGGGATCCATCCTGCCGGAAAACAGTGGTTTCTGCAGATCGGAGAGGAGAAGCCGGTGCTCAAATACTCCGAGGAGGAGCAGATCTACAGTGAATTGTTCCGTGCGTTTGTCAGCTCGATTGCCATCGAGAGCCGCAGGAACCTGGATCTGCAAAGAAATATGCTCCCGCTCAGATTCCGGGAGTATATGATAGAGTTTTAGAGAATTGACCACACTGGTATTTGACTTGTACTTCAGGTTTGAGGTACAATATATTGTAGTATACCCTTTTGAAAGGTCGCAGATATAGTTATGGCAAGCAATCTTACCACAACTGAATATCGTAATATGGATATGGACGGAAATGCAGCCGGAGATATCCAGGCAGAAACTTCACCGATGCCCGCAAAGGATGAGATCCAGATCTCTGTCCGCGGTCTGGTGGAGTTTATTTTGCGTCATGGGGATATTGATAACAGGGGAACGATCTCGCCCGAGGCTGCCTGCAGAGAGGGCAGCAGGATCCATCGCATGATCCAGAAGAGTATGGGCGGTGAGTATACCGCAGAGGTACCGCTGCGCCTGCGAGTAGAGGAAGAGGACTATTGCCTTACCATAGACGGTCGTGCGGACGGAATCATTCACACAGACAACAGGGTGGTGATCGATGAGATCAAGGGAACCTACCGCAATCCTGCGGGTTGGAAGGAACCTTTGCCGCTGCATCTGGCCCAGGCAAAGTGTTATGCCTATATTTATGCCTTGCAAAATGAACTGCGGGAGATCGAAGTGCGTCTGACTTATTGCCACATTCCCACAGAGAAACTGACTTACTTTTACTCGGACTATGAGTTTGGCGAGCTGGAACGTTGGTTTGAAGAATTACTGGATTCCTACAAGAAGTGGGCAGCATTTACCTGCAGGTGGAAGAAGATACGACAGGCTTCTATCAAAAAGCTGCAGTTTCCGTTCCCTTACAGAGAGGGGCAGAAGGAACTGGTCACCAATGTTTACAGGACCATTTATCACAAGAAGAAGCTTTTCCTGGAAGCTCCCACCGGCGTAGGAAAGACTATATCCACCGTGTTCCCTGCGGTACAGGCCATGGGACAGAATATGGGAGAGAAGATCTTCTATCTGACAGCGAAGACCATTACCAGAACGGTTGCGGACGATACCTTTCAGATCCTCAGGGAGAAAGGGCTGCAGATGAAGAGCGTCATTCTGACAGCCAAGGAGAAGATCTGTTTCATGGACGAGGTGAACTGCAATCCGGAGTATTGCCCCTATGCCAAGGGCCATTTCGATCGCATCAATGACGCAGTGTACGACCTGTTGACCCACGAGGATAGTTTCAGTAGGGAATTGATCGAATTATATGCCATGAAGCACAGAGTCTGCCCGTTTGAGATGTGTCTGGATATGAGTCTCTTCGCAGATGCCATCATTTGCGACTATAATTATCTTTTTGACCCGAATGTTTACCTGAAGAGGTTTTTCGCGGAGGGAATCAGCGGAGATTACATTTTTCTCATCGATGAGGCCCATAATCTGCTGGAAAGAGGCAGAGAGATGTACAGCGCGGTGCTGCTGAAGGAGTCATTTTTGGAATTGCGACGGGAGTTAAAACTGACACTGCTGTCAGAAACCTCCTCCAAAGGCAAGAAAAAGACCATCAAGGGCCAAATGATGCTTGATATGACGAATTTGTCAATGCCCGTGTCGCAGGTACTTGACACGGAAACAGGTGAGCTGACGGAAATGTTTTCAGAAAATTCACAAGATTCGGAAGATGACGATTCTGTCCCTGCACAGAGGAGCGGGGGCAAGAGCGTTCTGGTTCGAAAGGGATATGCCGAAAAGATCATCCATCATCTTGAAAAGTGTAATCGGGAAATGTTAGCCCTGAAACGCCAATGTCCCAGTGCGACTTTGGTAGAGAGTATCGAGGCATTCGTGCAGCCCCTGCTTCGTTTGCAGGGATGTATCAGTGATTATCTGGAGGAGCCGGAGGCGGAGAGACCTCCCGTGAGAGAGGAGATCCTGGACTTTTATTTCGAGGTGAGCCACTTCCTTGAGATGTATGAACTGTTGGATGAAAATTACGTGAAATATTCCCAGCTCTGTGATGACGGAGATTTCATGCTGAAGCTGTTCTGCGTGAATCCTGCGGTGAATCTGGAACGGTGTATGAAGCGGGGAAGATCCACCATTCTTTTCTCCGCAACCTTTCTTCCCATACAGTATTACAAGAAACTGCTGGGCGGGAACGAGGAGGACTATGAAGTCTATGCGCAAAGTGTGTTCAATCCCGCGAAGCGAGCGCTTTTTATGGCGGAGGATGTGACCACCCGCTATACCAGGCGTTCGGAGGAAGAATACAGCAATATAGCGGCATATATAGAAGAGATCGTGAAGAACAGGCACGGCAACTATATGGTGTTCTGTCCTTCCTATGCATTTCTGCGGACCATTTATGAGAAATATACCGCAAGTTATCAGGATGAGGACAGAGAGTGCATCATCCAGGGAGATTCCATGAACGAGGCGGATCGAGAGGAATTCCTGAACCGGTTCAGAGAGAATGACAGTGAGAAGCGGGAGAAGATCCTGATTGGCTTCTGCGTTCTGGGTGGTATTTTCAGCGAAGGCATCGACCTGAAGAATGACAGCCTCATCGGTACGATCATTGTGGGAACCGGCCTGCCTCAGGTGTGCTTTGAGAGAGAGATCCTAAAGAATTATTTCGACGAGAACGGAGAGGACGGATTTGCCTATTCCTATCGGTATCCGGGCATGAATAAAGTGCTCCAGGCTGCGGGCAGAGTGATTCGAACCACAGAGGATGTGGGTATCATCGCGCTGTTGGATGAGCGATTCGGCCAGTATTCCTATCGAAAACTGTTCCCCAGAGAGTGGGAATTCGTGGAGATCGTTGATCTCGACACGGTATCCGGAAGGGTAGAAAAATTTTGGGATGAATGGTTATAGAAAAGGTGATATAATATATGACAGTGGCGATTTATGGAAACTGACACGCTGTGAAAAATAACTGACACATGTGTAAAAGTGGATAAAAATGTGGAAATACAGGCATTTCCAAGATAAAATGGCCGATTTATCCACTTTATGCACATTGTGACGGTGCATAACTCAAAAAAACTGACAAAATCATCAGCAATTGATGTGAAAATTCATAAAATTTCGACCAAAGCGGTCAACGAAAGGAAAATAGTATGTGGGCATACGAAAGTGTATTTTATCAAATTTATCCGATGGGGTTCTGCGGAGCACCCTTTGAGAACGATGGAAAATTGGAACATCGTATCTTAAAAGTGATCGACTGGATCCCCCATATGAAGAAACTGGGAGTCAATGCGGTGTATTTTTCCCCGGTATTTGAGTCTGATACCCATGGTTATAACACCAGAGATTATCGCAAGATCGATGTGCGTCTGGGCACCAATGAGGACTTCAAAAAGGTATGTAACTTGCTGCATGAGAATGGTATCAGAGTGGTATTGGATGGTGTGTTCAATCATGCCGGACGTGGATTCGGACCTTTCCTGGATGTGCTGAAGAATCGTGAATCCTCTCCCTATGTCAGCTGGTTCCATCGCATAGCCTTTGACGGCAACAGCAACTACAACGACGGCCTGTGGTATGAGGGCTGGGAAGGAAATTACGACCTGGTAAAGCTGAATCTGTACAACGAGGATGTGATCCGTTATCTTTTTGACAGCATTCGTTTCTGGGTGGAAGAGTTCGGTATCGACGGCCTTCGTCTGGATGTGGCTTACAGCCTTCCCGAGGATTTCTGCCGTAGACTGCGCCAGTTCTGCAACGGTTTGAAGGAGGATTTCTTCCTGTTGGGAGAGATGCTGCACGGTGATTACAATCGCCTGATGAATGATTCCATGCTGCACAGTGCCACCAACTATGAGTGTTACAAGGGACTTTACAGCAGTTTCAATTCCATGAATATGTTCGAGATCAATCACTCTCTGATGCGTCAGTTTGGACCTGAGAACTGGACTCTGTATAAGGGTAAGCACCTGCTTTCCTTCGTGGACAACCATGATGTGACCCGTGTGGCAAGCATTCTGACCAATGAGAGACACCTTCCTTTGATCTATGCTATGAATTTCGGTATGCCCGGTATGCCCTGCGTTTACTACGGAAGCGAATGGGGCGAGAAAGCCGCGAAAAATCAGGGAGATCCGGCACTGAGACCTTGCTTCGACGCACCTGTTTTTAATGAATTGACCGAGTGGGTCAGCAAGCTTGTAGAGGCAAAAAAGCAGTCTGAGGCATTAAACTACGGTGCTTTTCGTTCTGTCCTGCTGACAAACAGACAGTGTATCTTCGAGAGACGCTCCGAACATGAGAGAGTATTGGTTGCCGTCAACGCAGACGAGAATCCCTTCGATGCACATTTCGATGCAGGCTGCGGATCTGCCGTGGATCTGATCACCGGAGAGACCCATGACTTCGGTCAGGGTACCAGACTTCCCGGTTACAGCGCATATTTCTGGAAGTGCTTATAAGGTATTCACCGTTACAGCGGAGTAGAAGTGTATGAAAAAGTTTTTCTTGGCGATAACGGGGATCATCCTCGTATTGCTGATTGCAGGTATCGTGACCGGCAGGATCGCTCCCTTTGGTATGGAGTTGCCGGGCGGCGATATCGTACAGTCGGTGGGGGACTATATAGACGACAAGATCGGAACCCCCAATTATGATATCAACGAGGCTATGCATTACGATGGCAACTTCCCTGTCCTGAGCGGAGATCTGGAGAAGACCTTCCCGAAAGAAGAGATCAAGGAGCTTGCGGTGGAAGCCGCGGGTTGCAGTGTTACGATCATGCCTACGGAGGATGACCACTTTTGTGTGACAGCTATTTCCGTGGGAAGCATACAATGTTATGCAGAGCAGGGAATCTTGTATCTTCGGACTTCCACCGCAGCTCAAAGCTGGGGAGCGGACAAGACTGCAGAGGTGAGACTGTACGTACCGAAGGGGTATCTGCTGCAGAATACGGAGATCCATCTTGGAGCCGGCAGTCTGGATTGTTCTGAACTGACCTCCCTTGGCATGAAGCTGGAAGCGGGAGCAGGAAAACTAACGGGCACCGATCTGACCACCAATATGATGGAAGTGAACGTGGGCATGGGAGCAATGGAACTGAAGCAGGTGAAAGCCGGAGCGATCTCGGCAGAGACCGGAATGGGATCTCTGCAGGTCGAGGGTTATCTGGCGGGAGATGCTTATGTGAAGTGCTCTGCGGGAAGTGCGAGATTTTTGTTAGACGGCAGAGCCGAAGACTATAATTATGTGATAAAGGCAGGAGCCGGAGCGGTCACTGTGGGAGAAGAAACAGTAAACGGTGCCACCGGAGGGAAGCAGATCCCCAACAATGCGGAGAGCAATGTGACCCTGGAATGCTTGCTTGGGAAGATAGAACTTCTTTTTCCGAATTCCTGATCCGAAGAAACAGCAAAAAAATAAGGGCAGCATTGGCTGCCCTTTTGTGTTGCAAAAAACTTATTTCTCGGAATTGCCGCTGAAGATGCTCAGGATCTCTTTGCCGGTGGCCTTCATATCCTCTACATTCTGCTTACAGTCCTTGCAGTAAACGATCTCATTACCGAACAATACATAGGTGTACTGCTTGCCGCTCTTTTCCTTGCCGCAGAGATCACAGGTAAACTTACCACATGCGGTGAGGCTCATAACCATTGCAACCATAAGACATACAGCCAAAACTCTTTTCTTCATAACGATATCCTCCTCTTTTGTGTGTCTTTTTATTTGAAATGATGATAACAGATTACAAAAAAAGATACAAGTAAACTTTTAGTTTCATAAACAGCGTGCTCGAGAACGGTGGCAGTATCGGAACAAAATATTAAAAACCCGACAAAAAATAAAAAACTTAACAAAACTACGAAACAGTTATCGTCTAATATATCCAAACTTGGAAAATCACAAGGTTTTCTGTTGACAACAAACCGGTAATCGTACTATGATAAGCAATGTAAAACGATTTACTTAACAAACAGTACTTAACAAAATGATTATTTCCGTTGATTTGGTGTATTGTAGGGGGTCCGGCGTTTGGTTGATGTCGATAAGGTGGACATCAACCTGCTCCGGCAGGGTATATGCCGAAACGGTCCTATATATTGAAGCGGGTCATTACCGCTTTTTTTGTTGCTCCGAATAGGAACATACACAAAAAAAGATAGCAATTCCCGTCAAAAAAGTGTACACTGTTACTGAGTTGATATCCGCAGATCAGCGGATACAGCATCACTTTGCGTATTGAGTGAGGATATAAAAAATGGATAATAACAGACCGAGAAGCAGAGAGAAAAATGTGACCGGCGGCGGCCCCGGCGTTCACAAGAGGGGAAGCGGACTTGGCACCGGTCCCGTGGGTAACTCCGGAAGACCCGGTGGTTCCGGTGGGTTCCACTCCACCGGCGGAAGCGGCGGCGGTAAAGCGCCCCTGCGTGCAGGCGGCTCCCTCAGTATCGTTGTCATCATTATCATTCTGGCCCTGAAGTTCATGGGCGGAAACGGTGGCAGCAGTAGCGGCGTAGATGTGGGAAGCCTTTTAGGCGGCGGCTCTACCACAAGCAGTACCGGCACCAGTTCTTCATCATCCGGTTCCGGATTTGATCTGACTTCCCTGTTGGGCGGAATGAGTGCCTATGCAGGTGACGGCGGCAGTGCCGCACAGAGCAACTGGAAGCCTAACACCGGCAAGCTGGATACGTCCGTAGCGAAAGAAGCCAGAACCCGTTATACCGATATCAAGGGTAACGGCAAGGATAAGATCAACCTGATGGTCTATATGTGCGGTACCGACCTGGAATCCAAGAGCGGTATGGCGACTGCGGATCTGCAGGAGATGCTGGGTGCGAAATTGAGCAGCAACATCAATCTTATCGTTTATACCGGCGGCTGTAAGATGTGGAAAAACAATGTAGTCAGCAGCGATAAGAACCAGATCTACCAGATCAAGGACGGCGGACTGGTTTGCCTGGAGAAGGACTTCGGCAAGGATGCCATGACAAAGCCTGCTACATTGACCAAGTTTATTCAGTATGTAGACAAGAACTTTGAAGCCAACAGAAATATGCTGATCTTCTGGGATCACGGCGGCGGTTCCTTAAGCGGTTACGGCTATGACGAGAAGAATGCTTCCTCCGGTTCCATGAACCTTGCGGGCATCAACACCGCTTTAAAGGATGCAGGAATCAAGTATGATTTCATCGGCTTCGATGCCTGCCTGATGGCAACCATGGAGAATGCACTGATGCTCACCGAGTATGCGGACTATCTGATCGCATCCGAGGAGACGGAGCCCGGTGTAGGCTGGTATTATACCAACTGGCTTACCGCACTTTCCAAGGATACTTCCATGGCGACCATCGAGATCGGTAAGAATATTATCGACGATTTCGTAGATGTCTGCGGTAAGAAGTGTCCCGGTCAGAAGACCACCCTTTCCATCGTGGATCTGGCAGAACTGGAGAAGACCATTCCCGACAAGTTCAAATCCTTTGCTTCCGCAACCAAGGATATGATCCAGAATGATCAGTACAAGGAAGTTTCCACAGCAAGAAACAACACCAGAGAGTTTGCTTCTTCCTCCAAGATCGATCAGGTGGATCTGGTGCATTTGGCACAGAACATCAGCGGTAAGGAAGCAAATGCACTGGTCAAGACCATTCAGAGTGCAGTAAAGTACAACAGAACTTCTTCCAATATGACCAATGCCAACGGCATTTCCATCTACTTCCCTTACAGAAAGGTATCCAAAGTTACCACTGCTGTAAGCGAGTACGACAGGATCGATATGGATTCCGAGTACGCGGATTGTATCAAACTGTTCGCAGGTATGGAGACCAGCGGTCAGTCCGCAGCACCTACCGCGCCTTACGGGGGAAACAGCGGTACAGGAAGTTCTCTGTTTGATATCGTTCTCTCCGGACTGGGCAGCGAAGTTTCCGGCGGCAGCATGGATTCTTCCGCAGTAGGAATGCTCACAAGCCTTCTGGGCATGAAGCAGGCTCGTTATGTAGAGACAACTGACTTTGATGAATCTGCTCTGTACTGGACCAAGGACAGCGATGGTCAGTACAAGCTGAAGCTGGCAGCAGACCAGAAAGATCTGATCCAGGATGTGGCACTGAGCGTTTACTACGACGACGGAGAAGGCTACATCGATCTGGGCCTGGATAATGTATTCGACCTGGATAGCAAGGGTGACCTGATCGGCAGTTACGATCGCACCTGGCTTGGTATCAACGGACAGCCTGTGGCATATTATTACACCGAGACCGTGGAAGAGGGAGAGCATTACTCCATCTCCGGTTACGTTCCCGCACTGTTAAACGGTCAGAGAGTAAAACTGATCCTGATCTTCGATGATGCGAACCCTTACGGCTATGTAGCCGGTGCCGCTGCGGATTACAAGGACGGTGAGACCGAGACCGTAGCGAAGAGCATGATGATGGTTCAGGCAGGAGACAAGATCGATTTCCTCTGCGATTACTACAGCTACAGCGGAATATATCAGGACAGCTATTATCTTGGTGAGCAGCTGGTGGTAGGCGACACATTGACCATCTCCAACGTAGATATCGGAGACGGCAGAGCAAGCGCAATGTACCGCTTGACTGATCTGTACCAGATCCATTACTGGACACCTGTGATTCCCGAATAAAAGAGCATAAAAACAGCGCCGGACCCTTTGTTGGGTTCGGCGCTTTGTTGTTTATTGCTTTGATTATTTTTTCTTATTGTCCTTATCCTCTGCAGCTTCTGCAGGAGCAGCGGGAACTTCTTTTTTCTCCTCGGGAGATACCTGAACGAAAAGGCCTGCTTTCTTCAATGCGGGACGAAGTGCCAGGTAGAAGATGGAAGCAAAGATGACAGCGACCACAGCATTTACGGAGGTGGTCAGTGCACCGATCTTAGCTAAGCTCTTAGCCAGATCCTGAGGAACACCCAACAGGTAGGTCTTGTAGAAGTAACCTACGATAGGATCAGCGAATACGTTGAAAAGCATACCGCAGAAGGAAGCCAGAACAGTGACGCGGGTAACATACTTGGCATCATGATCGCGGTCCAGTTTAAAGAGCTTATGTGCTACGAAGCCAACGATGAGACCGATGCAAAGCTTCAGGACAAAGGTCTTGGGAGCGCTGGTAACGTAGGAAGTGGTGAGGTCGCCGATGGTCATACCGACTGCACCGGCAAGACCGCCCCAGAAGCCGCCAAGCAGCAGAGCTGCCATAACGCAGAACACATTTCCCAAGTGGAATGCGGTCTTCTCGGTACCTACCGGAATATCAAATTTCAGGAATGCAAAACCGATGTAGCAAAGGGCTGCCAGCAGACCTGCCTGGGCCAGACGGGTGATGCCCACCTTCACGGAAGGAGTGGTTCCCACGATGGCATTGTGAAGGCCCTTCAGTGTCAGAAGGATGGCCAGGAATACCAGTGCCAGGCTGTAGGAGTAAGGCTTTTCCAGGGAAAGCTTCTGTGCGGTAAGTTCTGTCTTGCTCACCTTTAAGGCTTCCAGATCGCCATCGGTACGAACGCCGTCCTCAATGGCTTTGATGAAGCTTGTGACTTCTTTCAGTTCGTCGCCCACTGCAACGGATTCCTGATAACTGGTATGGTGTGTATAAAGAGCAAGAATGATGCCCACCAGTAAAAGCACTGCGCCGATGATAAGAAGGGTAGAACTTTTGGTACGGGTCTTTTTCGCCTCGGTAGCCGGAGCGGCTACGGGTTCTGTAGTTTTTTTCTTTTGAAACATTGTAAGTACCTGCCTTTCTATTTTTGCAGAGATCATTATTCCCCGCTTTGCTTACTGCCAAGTCTACACTGCATGTGGTATGCTGAAAAGTGCCAGAATATAATTTTTCTACCATACCAGTTTGGAAAACGCAAGGATTTAGCAATAATTGAGTATGAATCCACAATTCTTAGGAAGAATCGGGGAAAAAAGAGGATTACACTAGGGATAATCTAAAATATGGGAGGAATCTTGTATGATGACAGGACCGAAAGCACCTAAGGATGCGGAAAAGAAAAGAAAGAGTTTCTATGTGCTGCGCAACAAAGCAGTGGCTGGTTCTCCCCAGCCCGGCGGAACCGGCACACAGTTTATTTATTTGAATGATGGCAGAATGGTCAGCTTTGCGAAGATCGTAGGCGGCATCACCGACGAGGAGATCCTGAATCTCCTGGTAACCACCGAGGGCTTCCGTAAACTGGTATATTCCATCGGCGTTGTAGTTGAGATGGACAATCCCAAGGAGGAGATCCATTTTGCATATCAGATGTATGGTAAGACCGACCCCAATGT
>JAKSRX010000059.1 GCA_024403365.1 Acetatifactor sp.
CCTTCTGGATACCACAACCCATTACCTGAGTTACTGTCATACCGGTTACGCCCAGCTCGTTCAGAGCTTTCTTCAGTGCGTCGTATCTGGAAAGCTTAGCGATGATTACGACCTTGTTGATGCCGGAAGCAACTGCCAGCTGGCTGTTAACGGATACTGCTGCATCCTTCTTAGCTTCGCTTGCCTTATCGTAATCCTCGGTTCCAAGGCTTGTGTTCTCGTTGATGCTCATTGTCATGGTGTTGGAGATATCCATGATGCTGAAGCCTGCGTAAGCACTGGGAAGACCGTGCTCAGTAGCATCCAGACCGATGATCTCCTCTTCCTCGGTAACACGAAGGCCGATGGTCTTCTTGATCACCAGGAAGGCAATTGTGATAGTTACGATAGTCCAACCTGCTACTGCACCGAAACCGATGAGCTGGCAGCCAAGCTGTGTGAAGCCGCCGCCGTAGAAGAGACCTTCGTGAATGCCTGCAGTCTCAAATGCGGGAGAAGTGCTGGTTGCGAAAAGACCAACTGCGATGGTACCCCAGATACCGTTTAAGCAGTGAACTGCAACTGCACCAACGGGGTCATCGATACGAAGCTTATAATCAAGGAACCAAACACCGAAGCAAACAAGCAGACCGGAAACGATACCGATGATAGTTGCGCCAAAAGCATCAGTTACATCACAGGGAGCTGTGATGGCTACCAGACCAGCCAGGGAAGCATTCAGACACATGGAAACATCGGGCTTACCGTACTTGATCCAGGTAAATACCATACAGGTAACGGTTGCGATTGCGGGAGCGATAGTTGTTGTAACAAAGATAGAAGCAAGTTCATCAGGGCTCTGAGCAGCTGCGCCGTTGAAGCCGTACCAGCCGAACCAGAGGATGAATACACCAAGTGCACCGATAGGAAGGTTGTGACCGGGGAAAGCATTTACTTTGGTAACCTTGCCGGCCTCGTCCTTAACGAACTTACCGATACGGGGTCCAAGAAGCGCTGCACCGATCAGTGCGGAGATACCACCAACCATGTGGATCGCGGTAGAACCTGCGTAATCGTGGAAGCCCATTGCTGTAAGCCATCCGTCAGGTCCCCAGATCCAGTGAGCTTCGATAGGATAGATCACTGCGGAGATGATACCAGAGTAGATACAATAGGAAATGAATTTGGTTCTCTCAGCCATAGCACCGGAAACGATGGTTGCTGTGGTTGCACAGAATACAAGGTTGAATACCCAACCGGACCAGTCAAAAGAAGCATAGTCGGTAATGATCTGCCAGTCAGGTCTTCCGCAGAAGCCTGCCAGGGTGTTCTCACCAAGGAGAAGTGCACCACCGATCAGAATAAACATTGCGGTACCGATACAGAAGTCCATCAGGTTCTTCATGATGATGTTTCCGGCGTTTTTTGCTCTGGTGAAACCTGCTTCTACCATTGCAAATCCGGCCTGCATCCAGAATACCAATGCGGCACCGATCAGGAACCAGACACCCATCGTCGTTCCGTTGATCGCATCAAAAATTTCTTGTGATATCATAACGTTTTCCTCCATAACCGCAACGGCGCATTTCCCCTTAGAAGGGGGAAACGCGCCGTTGCGTAATTTATACTTGATTCAATTATTATACGTAGAACAACATATCTGCGTAGCTGGGATAAGGAAGTGCTCCTGCGGGAAGCAGCGCTTCTGCCTCATCTGCCAGTGCTCTGATCTTGGTCATATCAGCAATGATGGTTCCCTGATAGAACTTAGCCAGTGCAAGAGCATCGCTCATAGCTTCTGCAGTCTCGGTATCCTTCTTCAGCTGCATGGTTGCTTCGAAGATGTCATCATACAGTCCGGAGAGCTTCTCGATGATGGCCATATCGGTCTTTACGGAGATAGCTGCGGAAAGAACTTTCTTTCTGGATGCCAGGTCAACGGACTTAGCGATGGTCTCCTGTACAGCGGGAAGGAACTCATGACAAACCATATCGGTCAGAGTCTTTGCTTCGATGTGGATGATCTTGCTGTAGTTCTCCAACAGGATCTCGTATCTGGAGTGGATCTCGCTCTCAGTATATACATGATGCTTTGTGAAGAGCTCTACGTTCTTCTCTGCAACGAATACGGGAAGTACATCGGGAGTGGACTTGTAGTTGTAAAGTCCTCTCTTCTCTGCCTCTGCTACCCACTCATCGGTATAACCGTTACCGTTGAAGATAACTCTCTTGTGGTCGATGATCGCCTGCTTGATCAGTGCGTGGATGGTCTCATCCTTCTTGTCAGCGGGAACATCCTTCACCTGCTCATAGAACTCGGAGAGGGTCTCTGCAACTGCGGTGTTGAGTACGATGTTAGGTCCTGCTACGGAAAGGGAAGAACCAAGGGATCTGAACTCGAACTTGTTACCGGTAAATGCGAAAGGTGAAGTTCTGTTACGATCGGTAGTATCCTTTGCGAAATGAGGAAGTACGGTAGCACCGATGTCCATCTGTACTTTCTCTTTCTTTCCGAAGAAGGAATCATTTTCGATGGAATCCAGAACTGCGGTCAGCTCGTCGCCAAGGAAAATAGAGATGATTGCGGGGGGTGCCTCGTTAGCACCAAGTCTGTGGTCGTTTCCTGCGCTTGCAACGGAAAGTCTCATCAGATCTGCATATTTGTCAACCGCTTTGATAACTGCGGTAAGGAATACCAGGAACTGTACGTTCTCGCCGGGGGTCTTGCCGGGATCCAGAAGGTTTACACCGGTGTTGGTGGTCATGGACCAGTTGTTATGCTTACCGGAACCGTTGATTCCTGCGAAAGGCTTCTCATGAAGCAGGCAAACATAACCATGCTTCTCAGCAACCTTCTTCATCATCTCCATGGTCAGCTGGTTGTGATCAACTGCCACGTTGGTGGTATCGAAGATAGGTGCCAGCTCGTGCTGACAAGGAGCAACTTCGTTATGCTTTGTCTTAGCGGGGATTCCCAGCTTCCAAAGCTCTTCATCCAGCTCTTTCATGAAAGCTGCAACTCTGGGCTTCAGAGTACCGAAGTAGTGATCTTCCATTTCCTGTCCCTTAGGAGGCATTGCACCGAGAAGGGTTCTTCCGGTGAAGATCAGGTCCTTACGTTTCTTGAAATCTTCCTTATCGATGAGGAAATACTCCTGCTCAGGACCAACGGTAGTAGCTACGCTGGTAACTGCGGTATTTCCGAGAAGGTTCAAAACCTTGGTTGCTTCTCTGTTCAGAGCTTCCATGGAACGAAGCAGGGGAGTTTTCTTATCCAGTGCCTCGCCGCTGTAGGAACAGAAAGCGGTGGGAATACATAAGGTTCCGTCCTTGATGAATGCGGGAGAAGTAGGATCCCATGCGGTATATCCTCTAGCCTCGAAGGTAGCTCTCAAACCACCGGAGGGGAAGCTGCTCGCATCAGGCTCACCTTTTACTAACTCCTTACCGGAGAACTCCATGATCACTTCGCCACCCTCTACAGGGGAGATGAAGCTGTCGTGCTTCTCTGCGGTAAAGCCTGTCATAGGCTGGAACCAATGTGTGAAATGTGTTGCGCCGTGCTCAACGGCCCATTCCTTCATTGCAACTGCAACTGCATTTGCAACATCTATTTCCAAATGTGTATTATTATCGATGGTCTTGCGTAATGCCTTGTATACGTCCTTGGGAAGCATATCTCTCATGACTTTGTCGTTAAAAACGAGGCTTCCATACATCTGAGGTACTGTCATGCTCATATTGTTTTACCAACCTTTCTTCCATCAGGTTTCTTTTCCGCAAGTTGCGCACCAAGCTAAAAGAACCATGTTTTTGAAAAAAAAGGCACTTCGGATCTCTCCAAAGCGCCTTTGCTTTTATGTGTCGACTATATACCTTTGTGAAACATTTGTCAACAGGGTTTTTCAATTTTTTTACTTTTTATTCCACGGTAACGGATTTTGCCAGGTTTCTGGGCTTATCTACATCCAATCCTCTTGCCAGGCTGACATAGTATGCAAGCAGCTGCAGAGGAACTACTGCAAGGCTGGCTGCAAAGTGATTGTCGATCTTGGGGATGTAGGTGGTGAAGTCCACGGTATCCTCGATGGAATAGTTGCCTGCGAAAGTCACACCGCAAAGGTATGCGCCACGGCTCTTCACCTCTACCATGTTGCTGAGCATCTTCTCGTACAGATCATTCTGAGTCAGTACACCGATGACCATGGTGCCATCTTCGATCAGGCTGATGGTTCCGTGCTTCAGCTCACCTGCAGCATATGCTTCGCTGTGGATGTAGCTGATCTCCTTCATCTTAAGGCTGCCTTCCAGGCTGATGGCATAGTCGATACCTCTTCCCAGGAAGAAGATATCCTGTACATTAGAGAATTTGGAGGTGAACCACTGCAGGCGCTCCTTATTCTCCAGAAGACCTTCCACCTTAGCGGGGATCGTCATCATATCTGCGATCAGTTTTGTATAATAAGCGTCATCGATGGTGCCGCGAACCTTAGCAAACTGTACTGCCAGCAGATATCCTGCGATCAGCTGTGCACTGTATGCCTTGGTAGTAGCTACTGCGATCTCGGGACCTGCCAGAGTATAGAATACACTGTCTGCCTCACGTGCAATGGAACTTCCCACTACGTTAACGATACCCAGAGTCTTGATGCCCTGTGCCTTGGCTTCACGAAGCGCTGCCAAGGTATCTGCGGTCTCACCGGACTGGCTGATCAGTACCACCAGATCGTTCTTTGCAAGGATGGGCTTGCGGTAACGGAACTCGGAAGCAAGATCCACACGAACACGAATGCGTGCCAGATCCTCCAGAACATACTGGGTAACAACACCTGCGTGATATGCGGAACCGCATGCCACGATATGTACGGTGTCGATCTCCTTGATATCTTCATCGGACAGACCTACATTGCTCAAGTCGATGTACTTGCCCTCTTCCTTGATCACGGAATTCAGAGTATCGGTGATAGCCTTGGGCTGATCGTGGATCTCCTTCATCATGAAATGCTGGTAGCCGCCCTTCTCTGCTGCCTCTGCATCCCACTTGATCTCGGTGAGTTCCTTCTCGATGATATCTCCATCCAGGTTAAAGAAGGTAACTTCTCCGCCGGAAAGACGAGCCATCTCCAGGTTATCGATATAATATACGTTTCTGGTGTACTTCAAGATCGCGGGAACATCGGAAGCGATGTAGGATTCGCCGTTCTCCACACCCAGGATCATGGGGCTGTCCTTACGGGCAACATAGATCTCACCGGGATAATCCTTGAACATTACAGCCAGAGCATAGGAACCGCGCACACGTACCATAGTCTTGGCAATGGCATCGATGGGTCCCATCTGGTATTTCTTATAATAGTAATCAATGTACTTGATCAGTGTCTCGGTATCTGTCTGAGAATAGAAAGTATAACCCTTTCTGACCAGCTTCTCCTTGATGTCCTTGTAGGACTCAATGATACCGTTGTGAACACCTACCACATTCATATCGTCGCTGTGGTGAGGATGGGCATTGATCTCGGAAGGTTCGCCGTGGGTAGCCCAACGGGTATGACCGATACCGCAGGTACCTGCCACTGCCTTTCCGTCATCCGTCTTCTCTGCCAAAATCTGCAGTCTGCCCTTTGCCTTTACGATCTCGGGCTCTTTCTCGCCGTCGCGAACTGCGATTCCTGCAGAGTCATATCCTCTATATTCCAGTTTAGCCAGTCCTTCCAAAAGGATAGGAGCAGCCTGTTTACTTCCTACGTATCCTACGATTCCGCACATGAAAATATCCTCCAAAATAGTTCATATTACTCTTATAACATATTTCGGAGGATATTTCATTAAGAAATCCTTATATTTATTTAAAAAATTGTGCTGACAGTCACGGTCAACTCTTCCAAAACATCCAAAAGTACCTTTACGGTATCCAAAGAGGTGAACATAGTCACGTTATTTTCGATGGCACAGCGTCTGATTGCCACACCGTCCTCGTAATGCACACCGGAAAGGATCGCTCTGGTGTTGAGCACATAGCTCACATAACCTGCTCGGATGGACTCTAAGATCTCCTCGCTGCCCTCGCTGAGCTTACGACGTACTTTTGTTCTCACCCCGTGCTCCTTCAGGAAGTCAGCGGTTCCGATGGTAGCCTCGATATTGAAGCCCATGTCATAGAAGCGTTTTACCAGGGGCAGTGCTTCCTCCTTGTCCTCGTCTGCCAGTGTTACCATAACGGTACCATAGTTCTGCAGCTTGATGCCGGAAGCGATCAGCGCCTTGTACATTGCTCTGTGCAATGTGGTATCGTAACCGATGGCCTCACCGGTGGACTTCATCTCGGGAGACAGGTAAGCATCCATGCCCTTTAATTTTGCAAAGGAGAAAGCAGGAGCCTTAACGCACCAGCGGTCTCTCTCTTCGGGATAGAGTCTGAAATAACCCTGTTCCTTCAGGCTGACGCCCAGGATGACCTTGGTAGCGATATCTGCCAAAGGGTATCCTGTAGCCTTGGACAGGAAAGGTACGGTACGGGAGGATCTGGGGTTTACCTCGATGATAAATACATTCTCATCATCATCTACGATGAACTGGATATTATACAGGCCTACGATACCGATGCCTACACCCAGTTTCTTGGTGTACTGTAAGATCGTTCCTTTCACTTTATCGGAAATACTGAAAGTAGGGTAAACGCTAATAGAGTCGCCGGAGTGGACACCGGTTCTCTCAACCAGCTCCATGATACCGGGTACGAATACATCGGTTCCGTCGCAGATAGCGTCTACTTCCACTTCCTTACCGCGGATATATTTATCTACCAGAACGGGCTTATCCTCGTCCACTTCAACCGCTGTCCTTAAGTAATGACGCATATCCTTCTCTTTGGATACGATCTGCATTGCACGACCGCCCAGAACGAAGCTGGGACGAACCAGTACGGGATAACCGATCTGCTCTGCCACCTTGACACCGGCTTCGATGTTGGTAACTGCCACGCCCTTAGGCTGGGGAATGTTCAGTTCCAGCAGCAGTTTCTCGAAAGCATCTCTGTTCTCAGCCTTCTCGATAGCTGCACAATCTGTACCGATGATCTTTACACCGTATTCCTTCAGAGGCTCTGCCAGGTTGATGGCTGTCTGGCCGCCCAGGATAGCGATAACGCCCTCGGGCTTCTCCAGTTCTACGATATTCATAACATCCTCTACACACAGAGGCTCGAAGTACAGCTTATCTGCGGTAGTGTAGTCGGTAGATACGGTCTCAGGGTTGTTGTTGATAATGATCGCCTCGTAGCCGGACTCTTTGATGGTCTTTACCGCATGAACGGTGGAGTAGTCGAACTCTACACCCTGACCGATACGGATAGGACCGGAACCCAGTACGATGACCTTCTTTTTGTCGGAGATGATGGACTCATTCTCCTGCTCATAAGTGGAGTAGAAATAAGGGATATAGCTCTCAAACTCGGAGGCACAGGTATCGATCATCTTGTATGCGGGAGCCATCTTCTCCTTCTTACGAAGGTCGAAGATCTCTCTTGCGGTACGATTCCACAGCAGTGCGATCTCTCTGTCGGAGAAGCCAAGGCGCTTTGCCTCATACAAGGTCTGCAGGTCACCTACATTTCCTGCCAGTTTCTTCTCCATCTCCACGATATTTAACAATTTATCCAGGAAGAAACGGTCGATACCGGTGATCATTGCGATCTCCTCTTCCTGTACGTCTCTGCGCAGCAATTCCGCGATGGCATAGATTCTGTCGTCGGTACCGACGCGGATATACTGCTTCATAGCCTCGATATCCATTTCATCAAACTTGTGATGATGCAGGTGGAATACGCCCACCTCCAGGGAACGGATCGCCTTCAGCAAGCTCTCCTCCACACAACGGCCTACACTCATGACCTCGCCGGTAGCCTTCATCTGGGTACCCAGGGAGTTGTTGGCATCGTTGAATTTATCGAAGGGGAAACGAGGCATCTTGCTTACCACATAGTCAAGGGCAGGCTCAAAGGATGCCAGTGTGTTAGCCAAGGGGATCTCATCCAGACGCAGGCCTACACTGATCTTGGCGGAAACTCGTGCGATGGGGTAACCGCTGGCCTTGGAAGCCAGAGCGGAGGAACGGGACACACGAGGGTTTACCTCGATCAGATAATATTGGAAGGACTTAGGGTCCAGAGCAAACTGTACATTACAGCCGCCTTCGATCTTCAGGGCACGGATGATCTTCAGCGCACTGTCACGGAGCATATGGTACTCTTTGTTGGTCAAGGTCTGAGAAGGACAAACTACGATGGAGTCGCCGGTATGAATACCAACCGGGTCAATGTTCTCCATATTACAGATGGTGATCGCGGTGTCATTGGCATCGCGCATTACTTCATACTCGATCTCTTTGTAGCCCTTGACGCTCTTCTCTACCAGTACCTGATGTACGGGAGAAAGTGCCAGTGCATTCTTCATGATCTCCCGGAACTCTTCTTCATTCTCCGCAAAACCGCCGCCGGTTCCACCCAGAGTGAAGGCGGGACGAAGTACTACGGGATATCCGATCTTAGCTGCTGCCGCAAGACCTTCCTCCATGCTCTCGGCGATGATAGAAGGAAGTACGGGCTCACCCAGTTCCAGACAGAGATCCTTGAACATCTCTCTGTCCTCGGCACGCTCGATACTCTCGATCTTGGTGCCCAGAAGTTCTACGCCACACTCGCGAAGGACGCCCTTTCTCTCCAGCTGCATAGCCAGATTCAAGCCGGTCTGACCGCCGATGCCGGGCAGGATCGCGTCAGGACGCTCCATACGAATGATCTTTGCAATAAATTCCAGGGTCAAAGGCTCCATGTAGACCTTATCCGCAATGGCCTCATCGGTCATGATGGTAGCGGGGTTGGAGTTACAGAGGATGACTTCATAGCCTTCCTCACGGAGGGACAGACAAGCCTGGGTGCCGGCATAGTCAAACTCTGCCGCCTGGCCGATGACGATAGGTCCTGAGCCGATGACAAGTATTTTCTTTAAGTCTGTACGCTTAGGCATTTCTCTTACCCTCCTTCCAGTCGGTCATATTGCTGATGAAACGATCAAACAGATAAGAGCTGTCCTGAGGACCGGGAGCACTCTCCGGATGGTACTGAACGGAGAACACAAAATCTCTGGTACACTGAATGCCCTCAACGGTATTGTCCAGCAGATTGATATGGGTGATCTCCAGGCCGGTGCCCGCGATACTTCTCACATCCACCGCATAGGAGTGGTTCTGGGAAGTGATCTCGATCTTATCTGTCAGCAGATTCTTTACGGGATGGTTGCCGCCTCTGTGACCGAACTTGAGTTTATAGGTTCTGGCATCATATGCCAGGGAAATGATCTGATGTCCCAAACAGATACCGAAGATAGGCACCTGTCCGATCAGCTTTCTGATCGCAGCAATGGTAGGCTTTACATCCGTGGGGTCTCCGGGGCCGTTAGAGATGAACACGCCGTCGGGCTTTAAGTCCAAAATGGTCTCCGCAGGAGTATTCCAAGGCACAACAGTCACCTTGCAGCCCTTCTTTACCATGGAGCGAACGATATTGGCCTTCATTCCGCAGTCAATAGCCACCACATGCAAAGCAGCCTCCTGATCCTCAGGAAGCTCGGTATAGATCTCTTTGGTGCTGACGCGGCTTACCGCATCAATGGGGGGAACCCAGTCTTTTAATTCCTTCAATGCAGCCGCACTGTCGGCTTCCTCGGAGAGGATCACAGCCTTACAGCTGCCGAAATCTCTGATATGTCTCGCAAGTTTTCTGGTGTCGATACCGGAAACACCTACGATTCCGTACTTTTTCATGATCGTGCCCAGGGTATCCGCACAGCGGAAGTTGGAGGGGCTGTCGCAGTACTCTCTCACGATCAGACCGGAGATAGTAGGTACCAGCGTCTCATAGTCGTCCTCACACATACCGTAGTTACCGATCAGCGGATAGGTCATAACAACTGCCTGGTCTGTATAGGAGGGGTCTGAAACGATCTCCTGATAACCGACCATGGAAGTATTGAAAACGATCTCCACTTTCTTGTCTTCTTCCGAGCCGAAAGCAATACCGATGTACTCGCTTCCGTCTTCCAAAAGGATCTTTCTCTTCATCATATTTACCTCATCATCTATTTGTACCGGATCAGACCGGATAACAATTGTTGAAACATGCCTTGCACAGAGGAAGGTCTCCGGTCATCTCACCCAGATCCTCCAACTGCATGTATCCCAGGGAATCCGCTCCGATACTCTTGCAGATCTCCTGCACGGAATACTGATTGGCGATCAGCTGAGAGTTGTCAGGCACATCGGTTCCGTAATAGCAGGGATACAAAAAAGGCGGTGAACTGATGCGCACATGAACTTCCTTTGCTCCGGCCTTTCTGAGCATCACGATCAGATTGGCTATGGTGGTGCCTCGCACGATGGAATCATCGATCAAGACCACTCTCTTATCCTTCACCACGCTCTCAATAACGCTGAGTTTCATATGTACCGCAGAAACTCTTTCCTCCTGAGTGGGTTTGATGAAGGTTCGTCCCACATAACTGTTTTTGGAGAAAGCCAGGTTAAAAGGAATACCCGACTCCTCCGCATATCCTACCGCAGCGGTGAGACCCGACTCCGGCACTCCGGTCACCACATCCGCATCCACGGCGTAGCGCTTCGCCAGTGCACGGCCTCCGCGGAATCTTGCGTCATATACGCTGATGCCGTCGATCTTGGAATCCAGTCTTGCAAAATAAATATATTCAAAAATACAATGTGCTTTCGTATCTGCCTGCAGCGCGATCTCCGAATGAATACCATCCTCGGTGATGGTCACGATCTCTCCGGGGGCTACATCTCTCACAAACTCCGCATCCACGGCGGTGAGAGCCGCGCTCTCGGAAGCAAGCACATAGGTGCCTTCCTTCTTACCGATACACAGAGGCTTCAGTCCCAGAGGATCTCTCACACCCACCAGTTTCTGAGGGCTCAAAAGCAGCAGGGCATATCCACCTTTTAATTCCTTGGCAACCATGCAGACCGCCTCCTCAATGGAAGCACTGCTCATCCGCTCCTCTGCCACTCTGTAAGCAATGACCTCGGAATCCGTGGTTCCGTTGAACACACAGCCTTCCTGCAGCAGTTTCTGACGCATCTCCTC
The DNA here is from genome assembly GCA_024403365.1 of Acetatifactor sp. Lineage (GTDB taxonomy): Bacteria > Bacillota > Clostridia > Lachnospirales > Lachnospiraceae > Acetatifactor. The sequence goes on from JAKSRX010000059.1 coordinate 11,135, forward strand.
GGCGTTGGTGACGTTGCCGTTGTGCGCCAGAGCCAAGGTACCTTTCGCATAGTTCAGAAATACCGGCTGGGCATTCTCCACACAGCTCGCACCGGCTGTAGAGTATCTGACATGACCGATACCGATATTGCCTCGCAGATGATCCAGTGTCTCAGCAGGGAATACCTCACTGACCAGGCCCATGCCCTTGTGAGCTGCAATGTTACCGATAGGACCCTTCTTATCACAGACAACGATACCGGCAGATTCCTGCCCTCTGTGCTGCAGTGCGATCAATCCGTAGTAGATCAACTGCGCTGCCTTGATATTCTCACTGCTCCAGATTCCGAATACACCGCATTCTTCATGCAATTTGTCGTCCATGGCAGGTCCTCCTATGATTTCATACTTGTCCGGACAAAATAAAAAGGGGCACTTCGAGACCAAATCTCGAAGCGCCCTTGCTTTCGTCACCGCTATTCTATACCAGTTGGCATTTTTTTGTCAATATTTTTTACTGCCCTAATTTACGCATGGACAGCTTTTCTTTTTCCTCCTGCACGGCACCCCAGACACAAGCAACGGAACCACCTACACCGCAGACCATGGTAAGGATCAGATTACCGTAATAGGTGCTCATGCTTTTGGCCAGTTCGAAGGTATACTTTGTCATTTTGATACTCTCGGGGAATGTCAGGGTACCCTCCCAGGCCTTATGTACATCGATGGCTGCATCCAAACGGAAAGCAGCGTAAGTGATCAGCACAGAAAGGATCGTCAGTAAGATACCGCTGGGGATAGAAAGTTTTCTGCCCAGTTTTCGATATCCAAACACGATACCGATTCCCAGCAGCAGACCGCCCACAACACTGACTACATTCAGTCTTCCCAGAAGAAGGAACAAGCCTACACCTACCAGGGAACCCAGGATCGCACCTACGATCCCCAGAAAAGGATTCTCTTTGATGCTCTCCGCCTCAACACTTGCCGCGTGCATCTCTGCCCGCAGTTTTGCTTCTGCCTCCATGCCAAGGATCGCAAATTCACCTTTCACATAATATACCTCGGAGATACCTTCCGCACCATATCTGTCGCAGTTTACGCCGCCGGCAGCTGCAAAGGCATCTGTCATACCGATCACAGCCAGAACGATACGGTCCGTATTATCCTGTCTCTTCTTTGCGCCGCGAACAGTTATCACATAGGCATAACCCACAGCCATTCCGGAGGTATCTGCGGGAAGTCTCACGGGAGGCAGTTCGGAATGGGACAGCTGGCTTCCGTTCTTGCTGACGTAGAACAGGATCTCCGCGTCCTTGTTCTCTCCACCCACTGTGTGGATCAGTACAGTGTATCCGTTATAGGTACCAAAACCTGCTCCTGTCTTGGTATCATAATGTATGCGCAGCTGTTCTGCTGCTGCCTGTATTGCCTTCTTCATAAGTATCGTCCCTCATAATTATCTTTATTCTATCGGCCCGACTTTACGAACATACCCGTCAGTCTGGGCACTTGAAATCTGCTTGTAAACAGATCGCATTTGCATAAAAAGGTATAATAGACATTGCCGGGATACTCGGAGAAACTTTCGTAATTTCCCTGTCCCTTTGCCAGGATCAGGTCCGCTTCCTCGATCACCTGCCGTGCCTCATCGCTCAGCATTTTGAGGACCGTGCCCGCGGCTCCGTTTCCGTTGCCGATCACAGTGACCTCTTTGTCCAGTCCACAGAAGACCGCATCCTCCATGGTGGCATCGTTCAACACTTCCCTGCCGCGAACCATGGCTGTGATCTCCAACTTCGGAAAACGTTTTCTCAGCTGACGAAGCATGAGTTTGTCCAGGACGATCTCCCCGCAGTTGTCGCAGA
>JAKSRX010000006.1 GCA_024403365.1 Acetatifactor sp.
CAGGGGCGCACTATTCAGTTGGACGTTTTCTGGTGTTTTCGCAAAAGCCCCTCGAACACTCTTTATTAGCCGCGGCCGGCTCGGAACTTGTGCGCGGCAAGTCCTGCATCTGCCTCAAGGGGCACTTACTTTGAGGTTCTTTGGTTGGAATGTCACGATCTGCCAAAAGACGATTGTTCCAGCCGTTTTTCCAACTGTTTGAGCGAAGCGAGTTTTTTGGAAAAACGGCTGCTAATAAGCAATCGTCGACGCAGATCGTAGACATTCCCCAAAGGTTCTCCGTAAGTCCCCGAGGCAGTGCAGGAGCTAAGCCGTGCACTTCAGACATCTCTCCGGCCGCGGGAGGAATGTTCTCGGGGCTTTTGAAACACAGACGAAAACGTCCAAAATTCATATTGCTGCCCCTGGTGGCTGCGCCGGCCCCTAGATAGTTCAAACCCGGTGGCTGCGCCGGCCCCAGGAAGAAATTAGCCCCTGGTGGCTGCGCCCGGCCCCGGACAGAGCAATAAAAAAGACCACCGAAAGGTGGTCTTTTGTGGTTGCGTGGGTTAGTTTAGGTGAAGTCTTTCCTGGACGTATTTGAGGCTTGCGATGTATTCCTCGTCGGAGTTTAAGTGCTCGATGATCATGGGCATGTCGGGGTTAGCCTTGGTGGCGAGTTCGGTGTAGAGCTCGATGTTTAACTCGCCCTGACCGCAGGCACATTCCTGCAGCTGGAAGGTGAACTCGGGGCGAAGGTGAACGTCTTTTAAGTGGCAGCTTAAGATTTTGTCGCCAAGGAGTTCAAAGCAGTCTTCGATGAACTCTTCCTGGAAGAAGTAGCGATCGGGGCAGTTGATCATGTTGACGATATCCATGTGAACGCCGACGCAGTCTCTGTCGATATCCTCTAGGAGTCCTAGGTATTCTTCGGGACCGGAGGGGATCATCCAGGGCATGGGTTCGATGGAGTATTTGGTGCGAACAGGCTTTACGGCGTCTACCAGTTCCTGCACGGACTTAACGGTGAGATCCCAGGCGTCGGTGCTGAAGTTATCCTTGTGAGCACCGTCCCAACGGGGACCTTTCATGGCGCCGGCGATGTTGACGCAGCATTTTGCACCGACTCTTTCTGCCATGCGGAGCTGACCGATGGCATATTCCATGGCTTCCGCTCTCTGGGCGGGATCTTCTGCGATCATGTTTTTCCAGATGCCTACTTCGGCGATGGTGAGGCCGTACTTAGCGGCAGCGGCTGCGTATGCATCCACTACTTCCTCACCGACCAGGTAGTTGACAGGGAAGACGCAGGTCTTGCAGCCTAGGTCGTAGAGCTGCTTTGCCCACTCTTCCGGGGATGAATGTCTCATTGTTGTACATAAACCAAGTCTCATGGGGTACCTCCTAAAAATCTCTGCGGTGCAGCACGGTGGGATCGATGTCGGCGATGGTCTTTGCACCGGTACGAGCCATGACTGCAGAGAGAGCAGCATTCATTTCATTGTATTTGTTCAGAACACCAGCGCAGCCTTCCTTCAAGGGGCCCATGAAGCCGCGACCAACGCACACAGCGTCAGCACCAAGAGCCAGAGCCTTGAAGACATCCATACCACTGACGATGCCGCAGTCTACAAAGATGGGATAATCCTTGCCCACAGCCTTGCGGATCTCAGGCAGAAGCTTTAAAGGCGGAACCATGTAGGACATGATGTTGTGGTGATGGGAGAGCAGGATACCTGCGGCACCGGCCTTCACACATTTTTCTGCGTCCTGAATGCTCAGCACGCCCTTTACGATGAAAGGAACGGGAGAAGCCTCCACGTAAGCCTTCAGCTGCTCAGTGGTCTTGGGGCGCATGTCCAGACCCAGAACGTTGTCGTATTTGCCATCCCAACTGAAACTGTGGTCGATATCCATACCCATGGCGAAGACACCGGTCTTAGCGGCATGTTCGATGCGGCGGAATACTTCCTTGTCGTCAGCATGGGGCTTGATGATCTTGATGGTGTCGGCACCGGTAGCTACGATGGACTCCAGCTCCTCATCGGTACCCATTCCGTACCAGTGTACAGCACCTGCGGCCTTGGCACCTCTGGCGATCTCACACATAGCATCCTCGCAGATGTCGTGGAGATGAGACAGTGCGGCGGTCATGATCGGTGTTTCGAATGTTTTGCCGAAAACAGTGCACTGAAGAGAAGGAAGATCGGAATCCAGATATCTGGGCTCGATCAGGAGAGAATCCAGAAAATCTCTTGTGATATCGTCACTGCTTGCAGAATAATTTTTACCCATAGAAAAACCTCCTTAAAAACCTTTCTATCAGTGTAAATCTTTCGGGGCTTTCGGTAAATGGGAAATCTTGTCCGTTTCGTATCTTTAACCCTTTTTTGCAGAAAAACACAGAAAAATATGGTAAAGAGTTTCCAATAATGATAAAATATGGGGGAATGTTTTTGAATATATGATTTGGGAGGAGATACCTATGAACCCTTTGGCGTTAGTCGAACTGTGTAAAAACAGAAAAGTATACATTCAGACCCATAACTTTCCTGATCCCGATGCGATCGGTTCAGCCTTCGGTCTGCAGAAACTGCTGGAGCATTACGGCATTGATTCCACTCTTTGCCATGAAGGCCAGATCGATAAACTTTCCGCGATCAAGCTTCTGAACCTCTGCGGAATCGAGATGCATCCCTACGAAGAGATCCAGGCAGATATGAAGGAAGAGGATATGATCATCCTGGTAGACTGCCAGAAGAACAACGGCAATACCACCGACTTTATCGGTGATGAGCTTGCTGCCATCGACCATCATCCCACCTTTGTCAAGGTTGAGTATGAATATTCCGATCTTAGAATTACCGGTGCATGTTGTAGTATCATCTCCGATTACTATCGCACCCTGGATATCAAGCCTGATGTGAAGGTTGCTACCGCGCTTCTTTACGGTTTGAGAATGGATACCTACCAGTTCGCCAGAGGTGTGACTGCATTTGATATCGATATGTATCGTTACCTCTTTGATTACAGTGACGTTGAACTTCTGAACGCACTGGAGAGCAACAACCTGGAGTTCTCCGATCTGAAGGCATATGGAGCTTCCATCGATACCATTCAGATCTACGGCAAGGTTGGATTCTCCTCCATCGATTTCTTCTGCCCCGACGGCCTGGTTGCCAGCCTGTCAGACTTTATCCTGTCTCTGGCAGAGGTTGAGGTCGCTATCGTTTACTCCCTGCGTCAGGACGGATATAAGTTCTCCGTCAGATCCGAGAGAGAGGATGTACATGCAGGTACCCTGACCCATGATGCGCTTTCCGGAATCGGTAACGGCGGCGGACATGCTACCATGGCAGGCGGTTTTGTGAAGAAAGCCGCACTGGATGAGATCGGACCTTCTCCCATGGCTTCCGTGAGAAAGCTGTTCATGAATGTTTTGAAAGAAAAGTGTCCCGCAGCTTTGGAATAGGAATCAAAATAAGAACACCCCCGAAGGAAACTTCGGGGGTGTATTTTTATGCAGTCTTTATAAAAAAGCCCTAAAAAGGGAGGATGCCAAGGAATTATGAGTTTCCTTGGCAGTTATTACGAAAAAGTTCTTAATTAATTTAATTGTAACTGGATGTCTAAGATTTACTTCATCTTATACTTATACTATACAAGCAGAAAATGTCCAAAGAATGATGCGAAAATAAATATTAAATTAATTAGTTGTGAACAGAATATGAACAAACGAACTTTTTATAACACGTCTCCGGAAAAATCATCGGGTCTGGTCTCATCGACAGGTGCCGGTTTCGGCGCGATGGAGTGATCCTGCTTGGAACCCTGTACCAGGTTGACGATGATGTAAACAAACAGTGCGATGGTGGTGAGGACCCAAAGGAGCACCATCCAGCCGCTTTCTGTCATCAGGCAGAAGTCATACCAGCCGTGAGCCAGGATGGGATAGAGCAAAGTCTTGCGAATAGCCTGCTTGTAGCCCTTCTTGTTATTCACATTTGCGCAGCCTTTGGCACGTCCGTAGAAGATACCCATCAGGACACCGCAGGAAGCATGCATAGGAACGGAAGTGAAGGCGCGAAGCCAACCGGTTCCGGCACCGTTCTGCAGCACGTAGAGAAGATTCTCTGCAGCGGCAAAACCCAAAGAGGTATACACCGCATAGACGATACCGTCAAAACGATAGTTGAAGGAGCTCTTTTTCCAGGTCATCAGTCTCAGGAAGAGATACTTGAAACCTTCCTCTGCCACGGCAACCACCAAAACTGCCATAATGAATATGATCACCAGGCGAGGGATGGGAAGGAGGGCAAGCAGTTCAAGGATCAGCTGACCTACCAGTTCCACGATGGCCGCGGGGATACAGGAGACTGCACCAAGGAGCAAAAGCAGAAGCAGAAGCCCCATGGGTTCCTTTTCCTGACGGTCGATTCCATAGGTGATAGCCAGGAGCAAAGCCGGGGGAACCAGAGCCAACAGTAACAAAGCGATTATGGACATATCATTCTCACTTTCTTTTGTACAGACCGCAAGACTTAGCGGTTCTGCAGCTTCTCGGGCTCGGGGTAGGTCTCACCGAAAGTATCAACGGTTACGGATGCGATCACCTGCTCGGTGAGAGGTCTGTCGTTCCAGGGATTGGTTCTGGTTGCAGCGATAGCATTTACCACATCCATACCCTCGATGACCTTACCGAAAGCTGCGTAGGAACCATCCAGATGAGGGCTGGTCTCATGCATGATGAAGAACTGGCTGCCTGCGGAATCGGGATGCTGCGCACGAGCCATGGAAAGAACGCCGGGGGTGTGTTTTAAATCATTCTTGAAGCCGTTGATGGCGAATTCGCCCTTGATGCTGTAGCCGGGGCCGCCCATACCGGTGCCGTCGGGACATCCGCCCAGGATCATGAAGTGCTTGATGACACGGTGGAAGATAAGGCCGTCATAGAATTTTTTGTTGATCAGGCTTACAAAGTTATAAACGGACTGAGGAGCGATCTCGGGATACAGTTCAGCTTTGATCACGCCGCCATCCTGCATGGTAAATGTTACGATAGGATTTTTTGCCATTGTTAGTTTCCTTTCTATTGAAAAAATATTACAATATGTATTGTAACTGATAAGAAAACTATCGTAAAGAGGAAAGTGGCGAACATGGGTTATTGCAGAGAGATCCCTTTGAATATTGAGGCTTGTGAGGTAAACTTGTACCTTACCGATGATGCCTGTGAGGCGAGACGCTTAAAGGATGCCGGCGAGGCGGTGCTGGTACACTTTCACGAAGGCAATAAAGGGCAGGATTTCTCAGGTTTCACCTATGCGGTCTTAGAGCCGGACGAGGTGGGGGAGGACTACTTCGAGAAAGTCTATCGCAGGCTGAAGGGTCTACCCATACAGATCTGCGAGACCGAGCGATGCCTGGTGCGGGAGATGGTGCCGGAGGACGGACAGGCCTTCTATGACATGTATCGATCCGAGGCAGTGTCGAGGTTTTTGCAGGATATACACGAAAGCCCCGAGGCAGAGGCGGAGTATATCAGATCCTACTCCGCACTTCAATACGCTTTCTACGATTACGGGATCTGGAGCATTGTGGAGAAGGAAAGCGGTCAGGTCATAGGTCGCGCAGGATTTTCGTCAAGAAGCGGGTATGAGACCCCTGAACTGGGATATCTGATCGGAGAACCCTGGCAGGGAAAGGGGTATGCGTACGAGGTGTGCAGTGCCCTTCTTGAGTATGGACAGGAGGAACTGGAGTTTGACAGGGTGCAGACCTTGATCGCTCCGGAGAATGAGGCATCCCTGAATCTTGCGAGGAAACTGGGCTTTGTATACAGGGAAGAAATATCCCTTTCAGGGAAGGCGATGGGCCTGTTTTTGAGGGAGTCGGTTAAATATTAAGCCGCTCCGACCGGGGGCAAAATAATATTAAGTAAAAAAGGCAAAGTCTGCGAAAAAACGGGCTCGAGCACGGCTAAAAACAGGGCAAAAAATGCGTAGAAAACAAAAACAGATGATTGCAAAAGCACGGAAAATTTAGGATAATATTGCTATATGAGAATTTTCTGAAAGGAAGGATTTTTATCTTATGGAAAGATGGGCAAGAGCAAAATTTCAGCCTGTTCTCCCTCTGGGAAAGAACGGCACACGCATCACTGCAAGTGAGGAGCATATCACCCTTTCTAAGGACGCTGCAAAGGAAGGTATGGTTCTGTTAAAGAATGAGAACGGCGTGCTTCCTTTGGCAAAGGGGACCAAGGTGGCACTGTTCGGAAAGGCTACCATTGACTATGTAAAGGGCGGCGGCGGAAGCGGCGATGTTACCGTTGCTTACATCCGTAACCTCTATGAAGGATTCAAGCAGAAATCTGAGCATGTGACCGTGTTTGAGGAACTGGTTGATTTCTATAAAGAGAATGTAAAGAAGCAGTATGAGGCTGGCAGAGAGCCCGGTATGACCGTGGAGCCTGCAGTTCCCGCAGATCTGCTTAAGAAGGCAGCAGCCTTTACCGATACTGCGATCATCAGCATCTGCCGTTTCTCCGGCGAGGGTTGGGACCGCAAGAGTATCTATGATAAGAAGAAAGAAGAAGGCGCTGAGGTGGACATGATCGCCATCGCAGGTCAGGATGAGATGGAAGAGAAGAAGGACATCTTCGAGGATGGCGACTTCTATCTGACTCATGCAGAGAAGGCTATGGTGGAGGCTGTTAAGGCAAACTTCGCCAAGGTCATCGTTGTGATGAACGTAGGCGGTATGGTAGATACCGACTGGTTTGCAAAGGATGATGCGATCTCTTCCGTGCTGATGGCATGGCAGGGCGGTATCGAGGGCGGCCTGGCAGCAGCTGAGCTGTTGATCGGTGAGGGCAACCCCAGCGGTAAGCTTTCCGATACCTTCGCTAAGAAACTGGAGGATTATCCTTCCACTTACAATTTCCATGAGTCTGATGATTATGTAGATTACACAGATGATATCTATGTAGGTTACCGTTATTTTGAGACCATTCCCGGCGCAGCCGAGAAGGTAAATTATCCCTTCGGATATGGTCTTTCCTATACCAAGTTCCTGCTTTCCGCTCCCGTGATCGAGAAGCGTGAGCATCATCTTCGCGTGATGATCGATGTTACCAACATCGGTGATGTAGCAGGTAAGGAAGTCGTTCAGGTATACTACAGCGCACCTCAGGGTAAGCTTGGCAAGCCTGCAAAGGAACTGGTTGCGTTCAAGAAGACCGGACTACTGGCTCCCGGTGAGACCACTAAGCTGGTGATGAGATTCCAGGTGAAGGATATGGCTTCCTATGATGACCTGGGTAAGGTCTGCAAGTCTGCTTACGTTCTTGAGAAGGGCGAGTATCACTTCTATGTTGGTACCTCCGTAAGAGACGTGATCGAAGATAACTTTGTCATGGTGCTTCCCGAGGATGTTGTGACCGAGCAGCTTTCTCCCAAGATGGTACCTACCAGCCTGAAGAAGCGTATGCTTGCCGACGGTTCCTTCGAGGAATTGCCTCAGCTGCCTCACGTTGACACTGATGCAAGCATCTTCCCCAGCAAGCTTTCCGCTAAGGAAGCAGACGGTATGACTCCCGTTGCAAGACGCAGAGAGTCCTTCAAACTTTGGGGCGTTGTAGATAATACACCCAAGCTTATCGATGTTGCAGAAGGCAGAATGAGCCTGGATGACTTTGTGGCTGCGATCCCCGACAATCTGTTGGCAGAGCTTTTGGGCGGACAGCCTAACACCGGTGTTGCCAACACCTTTGGTTACGGTAATATTCCCGAGTACGGAATTCCCAATATTATGACTGCTGACGGCCCTGCAGGTCTGCGTATCGCTCGCTGCTGCGGCGTATGCACCACTGCATTCCCCTGTGCGACCATGCTGGCTTGTACCTGGGATCCCGCAGTTGTTGAGAAGGTGGGAACTGCCGGCGGTATGGAAGTTAAGGAGAACAATATCGGCGCATGGCTGACTCCCGCACTGAACATCCATAGAAGTCCTCTTTGCGGAAGAAACTTCGAGTACTATTCCGAGGATCCTTTCCTGGTAGGTAAGATGGCAGGCGCTATGGTCACCGGTATTCAGAAGGCAGGCGTTGCTGCAACTCCCAAGCATTTCGCTTTGAACAATAAGGAGACCAATCGTCGTGAGAGCGATTCCAGAGCATCCGAGAGAGCGATCCGTGAGATATACCTGAAGGGCTTTGAGATCATCGTGAAAGAGTGCGATCCCTGGAGCATCATGTCCTCTTACAACATCATCAACGGCGTGAGAGCAAGTGAGAACCATGATATGCTGGAAGATATCCTTCGCGGTGAGTGGGGCTTCAAGGGTATGGTGACTACTGACTGGTGGACCTGCGGTGAGCACTACAAGGAAGCAAAGGCAGGTAACGATATGAAGATGGGCTGCGGCTTCCCCGAGAGATTGATTGAGGCTATGAAGCAGGGTGCTATCACCCGCGCGGAGATGGAGATCTGTGCAAAGAGGATCCTTGGTCTGATCCTGAAGATCGATTAATTGAAATGAAATTCTTGACCACCCGGATGTAACGTCCGGGTGGTTTTTGTTTAAATGATGGACCGAATACAATAAACTTGCTTGAATGAATCTGATGACCGTGATACAATCCCGAAAAAAGCCTGTGGTTTTGATGGTATGAGGAGGTGATATGGTGCTTGAGATAACAGAGGAAATAGAAGTGCTGTCGAAAAAAGAAACATCGACGGTCAGTATCGTTATGGATGCAGGGAAAAAACTTTTTATCAAGAAGGAATTTCAGGACAGCTATATCGCCGATATTTATGAGAGAATTCAAGAGCTTCCGTCCGATTATTTCCCGAAGGTCGTGGAAATTCAGAGAGAAGGGAAATCGATCACCGTTTTCGAAGAATATTTGGAAGGACAACCGCTTTCCGATAAACTGGAAAACACAATTTCCGGCGAGGAAGCTTATGGCATTGTGGAGCAGCTATTAATGGCCATACAGTGTCTGCACAGCCTGAATCCGCCTATCATTCACAGAGATATTAAGCCGGAAAACATTCTGATTACCGGGATGGGCAGTGTAAAACTGCTGGATTTTGACGCGGCGAGAATTTTTTCCGAATCTGAAAAAGAGAAAGATACCAGACTGCTTGGGACCAGAGGATATGCGGCCCCGGAGCAGTTCGGATTTGCCCAGACAGATGTCAGAAGTGACATTTATTCCGCGGGTGTGGTCTGCAAGATGGTGGTGGAAAAAAGTGATCTTTCCAAGGATAAGAAGATGCAGCTGGCAGCAGTTCTGGATAAGGCGACTATGTTTGATCCGGAGAGACGGTATGTTTCGGCGGAAGAGTTTCTTCGGGAATTGCAGAAAACAGGAAGAAAGTGCAGGAATCTGAAGTTGTCGGTACTGATCCCTGTAATTGTTTTACTGATTCTTGCAGGTATCTATCTTTACAAAGACAGTGCCGGGGAACAGGTTGAATCGAGTGTGCAGGAAGCGGCAGAGAATATCAGCGAAGGGTTTTTCCCGGATGGATATGAATTTGTGTATCTTTCAGAGTATGATCATATTCCGGCGGCAGAGAATAAACCGGCATATTACGACGAAGAAAAAAGGATACCGTTCTATCGGTATTTCCAGGGTGCACCCCAAGCATTTCTGTATTTTGCGCCTTCTTTGGATGGAACCTCCGTTGTCGATATTTCAGTGAACAGATATTCAAAAAACGGCGGCAAAATAGTGGAAAAACTCCGCGTTCTGCGCGACAGATACTATACCGTGGAGAACAGCTGCCTGTGGTTGGACAGCGAGTTCCTGCAGGGGCTGCAGCCGGGATTATATGGCCTGACGGTGGAGCTTGACAATGAGGCGCAGATAACGATTATGATGGAGATTTATGGCGCAGACGAAAGCCCGGATGCCTACTGCTGTCTGGAGACAGACACTCTGTACTATTCGAAGAGCCGGAAAAATGATGTGCTGTTTGAGATATTGACTTCAGGGGCAGAGTCTTTTACAGTATATTGTAATGGTGAGGCAGTGCCTACGGAATATCTTTTCCGGAACCGGGAAAAGCGAGTGTTTACAATCGCGGCGGAATACTTAGATGCGTATACCGAAACAGACAGGATAGATATTCTTGTGGAAACAAATGATGCGAAGACGGCAAAAGGGGAGATTCTCATTTTGCCGTAGTGAGGACATGTATGAGTAAAACAACGGAAGAACTGATGAATGAGATACGTGATGAGGAATCCATCGAGAAGTACCTGAGTGAAAATGCGGGCGAACTCAGGACGCTCTCTTTGTCCGAATATCTGAATTCCATGCTGGAAAAGTATCATGTGAAAAAAGCGGACCTGTTCAGAAAGGCCGGACTTGTGGGAAGTAATTACGGATATGAACTGTTCCAAAATGACAAAAAGATTCCGTCCCGCGATATTCTGCTGAGCATCTGTGTGGCATTCCCTATGAGCATTGATGAAGCCCAGTATGCACTCAGATGCGGCGGGCACTCTGTGCTGTATGCCAGAGATGAGAGAGATGCATACATTCTGTACGGCCTGAAAAAGAAGTTGGGCGTAGACAGTGTGAATGAACTTCTGACAGAAAACGGACTGAAAGGACTGGCGTAGGAAAGATATGAAAAAAATAATCCTGGTTTGCTCTGTCTGCACACTGCTTCTTGCAGGATGCGGAAACGGAGCCGGTGTCGATGCGACAACCGATATTGCAATTGAATCAACAGAAGAGACGATGTCTTCCGAAGCAGTATTGCAGGAATCTGCACCTGCCGAGGGAAGCAGCGGTAAAACGGTCTCAAACGGCGTGGTAAATACAAAATCTGCATTTGACACATCCTTCCGAAAAATCGTGGGAGAAGAGAAGGATGTTCTCTATCTCGGACATCCCAGAAAATTGACGGCTGAAGAGAAGGAACTGGAGTGGAGTTCTTCGGACGAAACCATTGCTTCGGTAGAAGCAGGAGCCATAAAGGGATGGCGGGAAGGACTGGTTACCGTTACCGGAAGTAAAGATGGTGAAGTTAAGGAAACTTATGAGTTTGCGGTGACGACATTCAATGACGGAAAGCAGGCGGATGTCACCTATGAATATGGCCGCGGCGGTTTCATTCCGGATAAGGATTATGTATTTCGTGCAAATCTCGATCCCCAGTATATTCAGACACATATCAACACGATTCAGGACAGCCTGTATTATCTGCAGGACAGCGAATTCGAGTATATAGATGATTTCCTGATGGCCCCCGATACAGACTGGTTCTGGGACAGAAGCGGTGAAATGATTGTAAGCCTTGGGGGCGGAGGCGTAGACGGTATCGCTAACGCAGCGGCATATCTACTGATGGATGACTTTGAAGATGCAGGATACATTGCGGTATTTGGCAAAAACGGAAAACGATACAATTGGTTTTACGAAGACGGTACCTATTATGTAATCAGTTATTCGCCGCTTTTGGTTGATATTATCAAAGGAAACTATGACGGTGTGTACGAGGCGGCAAAGTTTAGTACTGCCGAGGAGGTCAGGGATTATATCATTGAACTGAATTACACGAACGATGTATGCGCAATCATAATGTTTTCCCATAAGGGCAACTCTTTCATAGTACCTTTCGCCTGGAGTTATGTGCACGACAGCGATCTGATGTACGCGGACAAGGTAGAGATCAAGGTGCAGGATACTGTCTTAGAAGATGCACTGTTCACTTACTTAAATCCCGATTTCCACGCGCAATTTGTCGGAGTTCCGATCGATGAGCTTCCTGACTGTATTCCAAAATACGGAGATATTGAATACTATCCATATGAATGATTTTTTCGAGAGCGATGAGATGATTATCTCATCGCTTTTTTAGTTGTTTACGCTGACAGCATAAGACTTGAATGTCTGATTGTGAGATAATGAAAGACATAAAGGAGGCTTCTGTTATGGACGATAAGATTAATCAATTGAATCAGAAATCTAAGGGAGAGCAATTGTTCATTTTGGTGGCTCTTTGCACTTTATTTTTTGGAATGATGATGATTTCCGGCTGCGGCGGCGGAAACTGTGTTACACCTAAATGTGCAATTGACTGTTCGGGACCTAAATATCTTGGATGCAGAGTTCCCGGCTGCGGCGCATTAACCAACTGCCTTGATTGTGCACTGATGCCTGAAGGGGTCGAGGCGTTCGCTTTTTCAGCGGAAGACAAATATACAACTGCACAGATTGCTGCTTTAGGTGAGGTATACAACAGTAGTCATTGCAAGGGATGCAATTCAAAATCCCAAGGCTGTTATGTGGGATGTATCAAAACAGAGGCCATCAAAACAGAAGAAAAAGCATGTTATATCGGTGGAGCAAGTACAAAAATCGGTGGAGGATGCTTTGTGGGCCGTTACGGGTGCTTTCCTTCGTGCGCTTCGGCCAGCGAGATGGATCCGATTTTTGATATGGCCGTGGATGAGATGGGGTTGTATTAATTATGTATCCTTATATCATTATTGAACTGCCATCCTATGTGGTGATGGCATTTCTCGGTGGAGTTGCCGCTCTTTTTCTGGTTTATTCGCGTCTGACAAAATACGGGTTCCTGTTCACGGATTTCCTGAAAATATTTGCGGTGAGCATAGTCGGAGGAGTCGCGGGAAGCAAATTGCTTTTTGCAATCACAAGGATTCCCTGGCTGATACAGAACTTTTCCGTGATGAATCTTTTGTGGTTGATTCCCGGAAGCGGCTTTGTTTTTTACGGCGGATTATTCGGTGTCCTTTCGGCAATCTACTTAGTCACGAGAAAAGATTTGGCCCTTCAGGAAAAGACATTTCAAATGATGGCGCCGGCAATACCGCTGTTTCATTGCTTTGGTCGTATCGGCTGTTTTATGGCAGGCTGCTGCTATGGCAAGGAACTTGCGGAGCCGATTACTGTAGTGGGAATTCAGTTGGAACAGATACCTGTGCAATTGATTGAGGCTTTATATGAGTTTTTGCTCTTTTGGGTAATCAGCATTATCAGCAGAAAAAAACCACGGATCAATTCGCTGAGGGTCTATTTGCTCAGCTACAGCTTATTTAGATTTGGTATTGAGTTTTTTAGAGGAGATGAAATCCGAGGAGTGTTCCTTGGATTATCCACCGCCCAGTGGATATCCATGGCCATCTGGATTTTCTACTTGGTGAAGAAGACAAGAAAAGCAAACTATAATTAAAATACGAGGGAGAAAAGGGTATGGAATTTACATTATATGGAAAGAAGATTTCTTATAGTCAGGGCATTGAAAACTATAATGTGATGTATTCCGAATTTCAGAAGTATATGCGTGATATACGGAATGGATATGTCGAGGCATATTATGAGAAGTTTTCCAACATTGGACAGGTGGTTACAGATGACAATGTGTTTAACGCAACATATATCCAAAAAGGTGTTGAGAAGGGTATACAGTGGCTGATTGCAAATGGTGTCAAAAAATATGATACCAAGCGCTTTATGAAAGAATACGATGAATCTTGTTTTAAACGCATTGACTTAGCGTTTATGGATGTTTCGGATGCCTATGACAGCATAGAAGATGAATTAAGTGAGAAGAAAGAATACAGGGCCGAGCGAAAAGCAAACAGATCGCGTTGGGAAGGCGGCGGATATGGTTTTGAAGGTGCCATAAAAGGAGCTGCTCAGGCAGGCTCATTAAATATGGCATCAGGAGCTGCTCATTCCGTAGTGAATCTCGTGGGAAACGCCGGATCAAGTATTGCTGCCAGTATACAAAAGAGTAACATGTTCAAGGATAGAAAGATTCCGGAGTCATTTATGACTGCTATAGTAGATTCTATAGATCATATCGCTGATGATTTTGCGAGGATAATGATTGAAGAAGAGAATATAGAAATGGAAATTCCTTCTTGTGAAAGTGAGAAAATGACAGATTATTCTACAATTCTCAATAACATTGACGGCGGACTTATTACGGGAGAAGAGATTAAAGAGTATTGTTTGGAGATGATAGAGGTATTGCCTTATTATGAACGTGTGTACAAGACACTTCTGAAATACTATAAAGATCCGAACAATGAACTAGAAACTTTATCTAATCACTTTGGTTTACAATACGTTTCTCGATTTAAGAAAAGTGAAATAGAGGATCGTCTGGGTGATATTGATTATTTTAATCCGGCAGAATTCCAAAAGGGACAGAAAGATTTTCTGACGTTTGCTGCAGATTATGGTATTTCACAGCAAGAGTACATAGGCCGTTTTGACAATCTTGAGAAAGAGATGTCGACCAGAAGAAGGACGGTAGACGGCATGGTATATGATACTGAAGAAGAAGCAGAAGAAAAGCGTCGGGCAATTACAGGATTAATTGATAGAATCAGTGGTATCGAGGGCAATGATAGAGAAGCTTTGCGCAGATTGATGGAGCAAGTAAAGCAAATGAATATCAAGTCAGAGTCCAAGTATATAGCATTTATTGATCATGAGCTGGAAGAAGCAGATGTTCGTTATAGGACCGTGGCAGGCGAAGTATATGACACCCTGGAAGAGGCAGAAATAGCCAGACAGGAAGCTAAGGATATTGTAAAGCCCGTGTTCGACGAATCTTTTGAAACGATTGAAGCTGTAGAACAGAAGAAAAATGAAATCGCATCGCTGAAAACAGGACGTCTAAAGGGGAAGGTGAACGATTATCTCAGTCAAATTGTTCTCTTAATTGAAAAGCAGAAAAGTATACTGGAACAGCCGGATTGTCTGAGCTATGAGACGAGATGCAAATGTGCAGAAAAATACTATGATATGGAAGCACTCTATAACAAGAGTACTCGCGTTCATGCACTGACACCTGAATTCAGAACGTATTACGAAGATGTCAGAGAGAGATATGTGACAGTTAACGGTACAGTATGTGTGGAGGGCAAATTGGCCGACGATGCGTACTATAAGTGGATAGATCATGCCAGAAAGTATAAACATTATATTGATGAGAAAAATGCAGAGAAGAAGTCATTCTTTGGAGCACTGAAGAATGGAGTAACAGGTCTGGTCTATAAGAATTACGAGCCGGAATATAATAGCTTAACAGACAATGGAAGACTTCCTATTCCAAATGATCAGATGGAAGAGAAGGAACTTACAGCTCGTTATAGAATGACGGCGGAGGCAGATGTACCGTCCTTTGGTGACAGCATTGATAAAGCGTTTGGCAGTTTGACCGGAAATCTGGAAGTAGAGAAGAAGTCTTTGTCAGCAAAGCACCTGTGGCAAGAGACAGAAGAGTTTACTGTTGATGAGGTTGAAAGTATTATTGGAGTGCCTGTCAATTGTTCTTCAGAGTAGTTATGTAGAAGTAGAAGGAAGCAGTCGCATTGCGGCTGCTTCTTTTTGTATTTGCAATATTGATGCACAAAACATATTGATGCAAATATATTGTCAGACAATATAAAAATAATTACAAAATGATGTTGACAATATAAACTTGATGTGATAATATTAAGACAACAAAAGAAGAGACACCTAACAAAACAGAAGGAGTTTTTCCTATAGGCAAGAGGCCACACAGTTAGAGGAGATCAAATCTTAGAGTTCGGAGGACAGTCCAATGGAGCATTTACATTCTTAATTGAAAATCTCATAAGAGTTCATATAGATGTTACTACTTGACATGTATTTGAAGAGAAAGAAGATGATTTCATATGAAAGGTAGAGGTCCTTAGCACAGAGAGTGCAAATCTAGCAAGGAGGTACGGTCCAAAGGAGAGTTAAAGTTTTACGTCAAATTCTATGAAAGTTGAAGGTGTAGACAATGAAATTACAGGAAATTCATTGATAGCCCGGTCGAGAGAGAATCGATCGGGTTATTCTTTTGCGTTTTTGGGGCTTTTATGATAAAATATTTCTGTCAAAATAAAGTAATCATTCTCAATCAGAAAAGGATAGTATTTATGAGAAGTAAAAAAGTTGCTTTGTTTATTCTGATAGGAGCCCTGTTAACTGCCTGCGGAAGTAAACCTGAGGAAGTGAGCAAGATCGTGCCGCAGAAGCTGGTGGAGATCTCCATGAGTTCGGAGAGCGCAAGCGAAGAGAGTACGGAGGAAAGCTCCGAGGAAGCCGTTGTTTCTGAAGAACCTGAAATCGTAGAAGAACCGGAGGAAGAGAAGGAAGTTCGCATCACCATCTCTGCTGCGGGAGATACCACGCTGGGCAATTATGTGGGTCAGGGCTACGAGTGGACCTTTAAGCAGATGTGGGACGAGGTACAGGATCCGGGATATTTCTTCGAGAATGTACTGCCAATCTTCGAGGCGGATGATCTGACTATCGTCAACCTGGAAGGACCGCTCACCACTGCGACGGTTCCCAGAGAGGGACAGACTTACAGCATCAGCGGAGACCCTTCCTATGTGCAGGTGTTGACAAACGGCAGCGTGGAAGCGGTAAGTATGGCCAATAACCATCGACTGGATTACTTCGAGCAGGGCAGTGCCGACACCGTGGCTGCGGTGGAAGAAGCGGGCATTGCGTATGCTTACGATGATAAAGTGGCTATCGTGGAGATCAAAGGCGTCCGCATCGGTATGGTGTCAGTAAATATCATCGGTATGGGCAGCGGCGTTGAGAAATATATCCAGTCCGGTTTTGAGAAACTGGATGAGGAAGGCGTGGACCTGAAATTCGTGATGTGCCATTGGGGCATTGAGCGTGAGTATTCACCGGAGTGGTACCAGCGCAAACTGGGTAAAAAGTGCATCGACTGGGGTGCAGATCTGGTGATCGGTCACCATCCTCATGTCATTCAGGGTATTGAGGAGTATCAGGGCAAGTATATCATCTACAGCCTGGGCAATTTCTGCTTTGGCGCCAACAAGAATCCCGCCGACAAGGACTGTTATATTTTCCAGCAGACCTTTGTGTTCGAGGAAGGTGTGCGCAAGGGGGAGACTGAGGCGAAGATCATTCCCTGTTCCATCAGCTCCCAGTCCGGAAGAAATGACTACAAGCCTACCCCCGCAGAGGGCGAGAAAGCAGCAAAGATACTGGCTCGCATGAAGGAATACAGCAAGGAATTCGGTATCACCTTTGATGAAGAGGGTAATATCGGCAAGATCCAGTGATCGAACAGGATATTCCATTCTCAGAACAATATAATTTTGCTATACTTGAATCTGTTATACCGATGAAACTATGATTATGGTTACGCCCGAGAAAGGACGAGGTATTTTACTATGGAAATGAGAACAATGGACAAACTTGGTATCAAGACTTCTCTGCTTGGCTTTGGCTGCATGAGATTCCCCACGCTTCCCAATGGCGAGATCAATGAGCCTGAAGCAGAGCGTATGATCGATAAGGCTGTTGCAGCAGGTGTGAATTATATCGATACCGCTTACCCTTACCACGGTGGAAAGAGTGAGATCGTGGTAGGTAAGGTCATTCAGAAATATGAGAGAAGCAGCTTCTATCTTGCAACTAAGCTTCCCTGCTGGAATGTCAGTGTGCTTGAGGATGTAGATCGTCTGCTGAACGAACAGCTGACCAAGCTGCAGACCGAGTACATTGATTTTTACATGATGCACGCTATGAACTGGGATCTTTTCAGCAAGATGGCTAAGCTTGGCGTGGTAGATCGTCTGAAAGAGCTGAAGGCAGAAGGAAAGATCAGAAACGTTGGTTTCTCTTTCCATGACAGCTACGAAGCATTCGAGAAGATCATTACTTATACTGACTGGGATTTCTGTCAGATCCAGATCAACTACATGGATACCAAGGATGGCCCCGGTATGAGAGGTTACGAGCTCGCTGAGAAGATGAATGTGCCCCTTATCGTTATGGAGCCCATCAAGGGTGGTTCCCTGGCATGCTTTGCAGACGATATCACCTCTATGTTCCGCAAGATGAACCCCGATGTTTCCACCGCAAGCTGGGCACTTCGCTGGGTAGGTACTCTGCCTAACGTGAAGGTGATCTTAAGTGGTATGACCACCATGGAGCAGGTGGAGGATAACCTGAAGACCTTCAACCATTTCGCACCTCTTACAGACAAGGAGAAGGAGACCATCGAGTCTATCGTGACCCTGATCAACAGCCGTGTGAAAAATGGCTGTACCGGCTGCCGTTACTGTATGCCTTGCCCTGCAGGTGTTGATATCCCCGCAAATTTCTCCGCATGGAACACCTATCATATGTATCAGAACTACAATGTAGTAAGATGGAACTGGGAGAACCAGATCGGTGAGAGCAAGCAGGCTAAGAACTGTATCAAGTGCGGTAAGTGTGAGAAGGCTTGCCCTCAGCATCTTGCGATTCGTGCAGACCTGGAAAAAGTACAGGCCGATATGGACAAGAAAGAATTCATGCTGTAATCTAATTGCATAGGTTTGTTAAAGCAGCGCGGCAGACTTTGTCGCGCTGTTTCTTGTTGCAGAAGATCTGCAACGATTCGGAGGGAAACCATGAAATTCTTGCTGGCAGCGGTAAATGCAAAATATATCCATTCCAATCCTGCAATCTACAGCCTTCGCGCCTATGCAGGCGAAGGACTGAAAGAAAGTGTGGAATTGGCGGAATATACCATCAATATGTCATTGTCGGAGATCCTAGCGGATATCTATGGAAGAAAACCGGAAGTCATCGGTTTCTCCTGCTATATCTGGAACTGGAATCTGATCAGAGAAATTCTTCGCGAGATCCCCAAACTTCTTCCCGGTGTGCAGATCTGGCTGGGTGGACCGGAAGTTTCCTACGATCCGGATAAGATCCTGGCGGAGTTCCCAGCGGTGGTCGGTGTGATGATCGGGGAAGGTGAAGTCACCTTTAAGGAATTGCTGACCTATTACGTGAAGGGAACAGGTAAACTCCAGGAGATCCGAGGACTTTACCTGGAGAGCGGGTACACACCCATGCGGGAAGTGACCGATATGAACAATATCCCCTTCCTGTATACGGACTTAAAGCCCTTCGAAAATAAGATCATTTACTACGAGAGCAGCCGCGGTTGTCCCTTTCGCTGCAGTTACTGCCTCTCTTCCATTGAGAAGACAGTGCGCCTTCGAGATATTGAGATCGTGAAGAAGGAACTTCAGTTTTTCCTGGATCACAAGGTGAAGCAGGTGAAGTTTATCGACAGGACCTTCAACTGCAACCACGATCACGCCATGGCGATCTGGCAGTACATTCACGAAAATGACAATGGTGTCACAAACTTCCACTTCGAGATCTCCGCTGATATTCTGTGGGAAGATGAGATCGCCCTGTTGAATTCCTTCCGCCCGGGACTGGCACAGCTGGAGATCGGTGTGCAGACCATCAATCCGGATACCTTGAAAGCGATCAAGCGAGTGATGGACATCGACAAATTGGAGCAGATCGTGGCAGCGATCCACAAGGGAAAGAATGTGCATCAGCATCTGGATCTGATCGCAGGATTGCCTTTTGAAGATTATGACAGTTTTCATCGCTCTTTTGACAGAGTGTACGGCATGAAGCCGGAGCAACTGCAGTTAGGCTTTCTGAAAGTATTAAAGGGTTCGGAGATGGCAGATCGTGCTGCGGAATACGGCATTCGCTATCTGGAGAATCCCCCCTACGAAGTGCTGTACACCAACTGGTTATCCTACGACGATGTGCTGCGATTAAAGCGGATCGAGGAGATGGTGGAGATCTACTACAACAGCGGCCAGTTCACCCATACCCTGCCGGTACTGGAGAAAGCATTCTCCGGTCCTTTCGAACTGTTTGAGAAACTGGCGGACTTCTATGAGAGAAAAGGGTATTTCACCAACAGCCCTGCCAGAAGTTATCGCTACGGCATTCTGCTGGCTTTTGCGGAAGAAACCGATCCGGAGCATGGAGAATTGTATCGGGAACTGCTGACGTTTGATATGTACCTTCGTGAGAATCTGAAGAGTCGACCTGAATTTGCTCCGGAGATCGGTGAATTCAAGGAGACCATCAAGGACTTTTATAAAAAAGAGGAGACCGAGAGGGGAATTCTTGCAGGGTATGATGCATATGATTGGAAACAGATGAGTAAAATGACCCACTTAGAGCCTTTCCGGTATGCGGTGTGGGAAAGTGACGGGGCAGATATCCCCGCAAGAGAAGAAAAACCTGCTTTTGTGCTCTTCGATTATAGGAAGCGCAATCCTCTGAATTATGAGGCAAAAGTATTTGTTTTAGGAGACTTATGATGCAGGATTATATCTGTATTGATTTGGAAACTACGGGACTGGATCCCAAGACAGACAGGATCATAGAGATCGGAGCGGTAAAAGTACTGGGAGGACAGGTGACGGATCGCTTTCAGACTTTTGTGGACCCGGGCAGAATTTTAGAGGAAAAGATCACGGAATTGACGGGGATCACCGACGAGGATCTGGCAGGAGCGCCTGCATTGGATACTGTTTTCGGGGAACTGATGGAGTTCTGCGGAGATCTGCCGCTTCTGGGCCACAGTGTTCTTTTCGATTATTCTTTCCTGAAAAAGGCAGCGGTGGATCGGAAGAAGACCTTCGAGAGACAGGGCGTCGATACCCTGAAGATCGCCCGCAAATATCTGGCGGATCTGGAGAGCCGCAGCCTGAAATATCTCTGCGAATATTACAAGATCCCCCACAAGGCTCATCGCGCCCTGGAGGATGCGGAGAGCACCCATATTTTGTATGGGAAACTGAAGGAACTTTTCTACAACAGCGAAGATCCTTTATTTCAGCCGGCACCGTTACTTTTTCAGGTAAAGAGAGACCAACCCGCCACCAAGGCCCAGAAGGAAAGATTATATCGCATGGTGCAAGTGCATAATATCACCCTTCCGGTGGAGATCGAGAGCCTCACAAGAAGCGAGGCAAGCCGTCTCACGGACCACCTGCTCAGTTCTTTTCGCCAGGTGAACAGCCAGTAATCTCTTGCAAAATGAAATTCTTTCGTATATAATGATAGATTGAATAAGTGGATTTTTGTGCAGTTTTCCTTGAAAATTGCATTCGAAAGATAGGAAAGGTTCGGTGATATTATGATCAACATGAACAGCAAAAAGAATAAGAAGATCATCTCTATCGTTATCATTGCATTTCTGGTAGTAGCAATGATCGTTCCTCTGTTTTCTTCTATGTTTTATTAAAATGACACGCGACTAATAGGAGTGACTATGAGAAATCCCGCACGCAAGTGCTATGGTTTTTTTCTGATGCTCGTTTCCTTCCTGGTATTGAGTATGACCGCCCAGGCCAAGGAGATCAAACCCGGAATCTATGCGAAGAACATCGATCTGTCCGGTATGACGGAAGAGCAGGCAGAATTTGCCATAGAGACTTATGTTGAAAAATTGAAAACAGTGGATGTTACTCTGGTTGCCGCAGACGGAAACGAGATCGTGGTCAGTGCCGGAGACTTAGGCGTGAACTGGACCAACCCAGAGATCGTACAGGAGGCGGCAGAACTTGGCTCCCATGGTACCGTTATCGAGAGATACAAGGCGTTGAAAGATCTGGAGCACGAGAATAAGGTGTTCCCCATCGATCTTTCTTTTGATATCCAGTCCATCAATGATATTCTGGTGAAGAAATGCACCAAGTATGACACCAAGGCTGTCAATGTCACCATGACCCGTGAGAACGGTGAGTTCCAGGTGCAGGGCGGGCAGGTGGGCCATCGTCTGGATGTAGAGACATCCATCGATATCGTGAATGATTATCTGACAAAGGACTGGGATCATGCAGCCTGCAGGATCCTTCTGGATGTCAGCGAGGAGAAGCCCAGGGGCAGTGCCGAGGAACTGGCATCTCTCACCGATATTCTTGGAACCTTTACCACTTCCTATTCCACTTCCGGTTCTTCCAGAAGAGGAAATGTGGAGAACGGATGTCGTCTGATCAACGGTATTCTCTTGTATCCCGGCGAAGAGTTTTCTACCTATCAGACCGTATCACCTTTCAGCTCCGAGAACGGCTATTATATGGCAGGTTCTTACCTGAACGGTAAGGTGGTAGACAGTTTGGGCGGCGGTATCTGTCAGGTATCCACGACCCTTTACAATGCGGTTCTGAAGGCAGAGCTGGAAGTGACCGAGAGACATAACCATTCCATGATCGTATCCTATGTGGATCCTTCCGCGGATGCGGCGATCGCAGAGAGCGCAGGCAAGGATTTCCGCTTTAAGAATAACCTGGAGTACCCTATCTATATCGAGGGTATCACCGCAGGCAAGAAGATCACCTTCAATATCTACGGCAAGGAGACCAGAGATACCGATTCCAGAAAGGTTCGCTATGAGAGCGAAGTGCTGGAAGTGATCAATCCTCCCGCAGATATCATCTATGCGGATGCATCACAGCCTATCGGCTATATCGTGTCCGATAGTGCCCACATCGGCTATAAGGCTAAATTGTGGAAGATCGTTACCGAGAACGGCAAGGAAGTGAGCCGTACCCAGGTGAACAGTTCCAACTATAAAATGGTTCCCAGAAGTGCTACCGTCGGTACCGCTACCGCTGATCCTGTTGCGTATGAGCAGATCATGGCAGCCATCGGCTCCGGCAGTGTGGCTCAGGTCAAGAGTACCGTGGCAGCTATCACAGCCCAGGCAGCAGCCAACAGCGTGGAGATCGGGGAACAGTAAAAGGAAAACAGTTGTATGAACAAAGGTAAATTACCGGAGAATGCTTTGAAGCGTTCCGTTTTGCGACAACTGAAGACGAAGAGACAGGAAGTAGTATCGAGCGCAGAGGTAGGGATGGACTGCGCTCTTTTTTCCGTTGATTCCAAATCAGGCGCAGCAGACCTTTGTTCCTGCATGCAGGAGGCAGCGGTGGTTTCGGAGGCAGAGCGCTTCGGAAGCAAAAAACAGTACGCTGTGACCATGCCTCAATTGATACAGCGTTGTGCCAACAATCTGGCGGCGGGAGGCGGCAGCATATTTGCCGTGGAGATCTGCCTGCTTTTGCCGGAGGGCACAGAGGAGCCGGAAGTCAGAACTCTGATGCAGGAGGCGGAAAGCGCCTGCAAGGAACTGCAGATCCAGATCGCCGGCGGACAGACCCGCATCACCGAGGCGGTTACTAGCCCCATAGCAGTGATCACGGGACTGGGACATGTGGTTTTACAGAAAGCAAAGAAGCCTGCACCGGGCATGGATGTGGTGATCAGTAAGTGGATCGGACTGGAAGGTACCGCACAGCTGGCGGGTCGGTTCCGGGAAGATATCATCACGAGATATCCCCAGTACCTGGTGGATGAGGCGGCTTTGTTCGAACGATACAGATCCGTATTACCGGAGGCTGCAACCGCCGTTAAGTCCGGCGTTTGCATGATGCACGATCTTTCCGAAGGCGGTGTTTTCGCATCTCTTTGGGAACTCGCGCAGAGGGCCGGCGTTGGACTGACAATTGATCTAAAAAAGATTCCTTTAAGACAGGAGACCGTGGAAGTGTGTGAATTCTGTGGGGTGAATCCCTATGAACTGCTTTCCGGCGGAAGCCTTTTGATGCTGGCAGAGGATGGACCGGGACTGGTACTTACTCTGGAAGAGGCAGGGATCCCTGCAAGCATCATCGGTAAAGTCACCGACAGCAATGACAAGATCATCTTAAACGAGGATGAGGTCCGCTATATGGATCGCCCCAAGCGGGATGCACTGTTCGGTTGCCTGGAATCTTTTGAAAGTTAAAGCGATTATGACAGATGGGCGAAGCCCTTCGGAAAGGTGAATAGAATGAGAGAAGAATTACTTGCGATTATTGAGAAAAACAGCCGTTTCGACCTGCAGGAGATGGCCATCATCCTTGGCGTGGAGGAAGTGGATATCGTGAATGAGCTGGCTGCTATGGAAGCAGAAGGCATCATCTGCGGTTATCATACTTTGATCAACTGGGAGAAGACCGGTGTGGAGAAAGTGACCGCACTGATCGAAGTCAGACTGACTCTGCAGAGAGGCCAGGGTTTTGATACCGTTGCCGACAGGATCAAGAAGTATCCTGAGGTAAAGAGCGTATACTTGATCTCCGGCGGCTATGACCTGATGGTGATCCTGGAGGAGAAGACCCTTCGTCAGATCTCCACCTTCGTATCCGAGAAGCTGGCAACTCTGGACCAGGTACTGAGCACAGCAACTCATTTCGTACTGAAGAAGTATAAGGACCACGGTACCGTAATGAGCGAAGATCCCGATGAAAGAGAGATGATCACTCCATGAGAAACCCATTGTCAGATAAAGTAGTAGAGATCAAGCCTTCGGGCATCAGAAAATTCTTCGATATCGTCAGTGAGATGAAGGATGCGATATCTTTAGGTGTAGGTGAACCTGACTTCGATACTCCCTGGCACGTAAGAGATGAGGGTATCTACTCTCTGGAAAAAGGAAGAACTTTCTATACCTCCAACGCAGGTCTGAAGGAACTGCGTCAGGAGATCTGTAAATATTTACATAGAAAACAGGGACTGACCTATGATCCCATGACCCAGGTACTGATCACCGTAGGCGGTTCCGAAGCCATCGATATGGGCCTTCGTGCCATGATCAATCCCGGGGATGAAGTACTGATCCCCCAGCCCAGCTACGTTTCCTATGAACCCTGTGCGATCCTGGCAGGCGCAACACCTGTTATCATCAATCTGAAAGCGGAGAATGAGTTCCGTTTGACCGCTGAGGAACTGGAGGAAGCTATCACCGAGAAGACGAAGCTTTTGATCCTTCCCTTCCCCAACAATCCTACCGGTGCCATCATGGAGCGTAAGGATCTGGAGGCGATCGCTGAGGTTATTTTAAAACATGACATCTTTGTCATGTCTGATGAGATCTATGCAGAACTGACCTATACCGACAAGCACGTATCCATCGCAGAGCTGCCCGGTATGCAGGAGAGAACCATTCTGATCAACGGTTTCTCCAAGGCATATGCTATGACCGGTTGGAGACTGGGCTACGCTTGCGGTCCTGAGGATATCATTCAGCAGATGACCAAGATCCACCAGTTCGCTATCATGTGTGCTCCCACCACCAGCCAGTATGCGGCTGTAGAGGCACTGAAGAACGGTGACGACGATATCGTGACCATGCGTACTTCCTACAACCAGAGAAGACGTTTCCTGATGCATGCGTTCAAGCAGATGGGTCTGGAGTGCTTCGAGCCCTTCGGTGCGTTCTATGTATTCCCCTGCATCAAGGAATTTGGCATGACCAGCGACGAGTTTGCTACCAGATTGCTGCAGGAAGAGAAGGTGGCTGTTGTTCCCGGTACCGCATTCGGCGACTGCGGAGAAGGTTTCCTTCGTATCTCTTATGCATATTCCCTTGACAGATTGAAGCTGGCAATGACCAGGATCGAGGCTTTCATCACCAGACTTCGCGAAGAGAATAAGCAGTAAGGAGAGAGCCGTGCACATCGTTTTACATCAACCTGAAATACCGGGCAACACCGGTAATATCGGAAGAACCTGTGTGGCTACCGGTACCAGTTTGCATCTCATTGAGCCTCTGGGCTTTCGCCTGGATGAAAAGTCCATCAAGAGAGCCGGCATGGATTACTGGCAGCATCTGGATGTACATCGCTATATGAACTATGAGGAGTTCAAAGCCATGAACCCCGGAGCAAAGATCTGGATGGCCACCACCAAGGCAAAGAGATCCTATACGGAAGTGACTTTCGGATCGGATGATTACATCATGTTCGGCAAGGAAAGCGCAGGGATTCCGGAGGAGATCCTGGTAGACAATGAGGAGACCTGCATCAGGATCCCAATGCTTCCTGAGATTCGTTCTCTGAACCTCTCCAACTCCGTTGCCATCGTGCTCTATGAGGCCCTTCGCCAGAACGGATTTGCCTCCATGCAGACCGAGGGAGAACTCCATCGATTACATTGGAAAGAAGAATAAGCTATGATAAGTCTGATTCGTGAAAACGGGTCAGACTTTTTTCATGTTTCTTGTAAATTTCTGTTGTTTCGCAGAAGTATTTAGGATAAAATATAAGTGTTAAAAGGTATTATTTTATAATACGCAATTACAAGAGAAGGAGATTAAAACAATGGGAAAGTTTGTAATTAAAGAGACCAAGACCGGTATCAAGTTTGACCTGAAGGCAGGCAATGGCGAAGTTATCGCTACTTCCGAAGTATATACTACCGAAGCTGCTTGCAAGAACGGTATCCAGAGCGTTATCACCAACGCGGCAATCGCTGCAGTTGAGGATCAGACCAAGGAAGGTTACGCTACCGAGAAGAACCCTAAGTTCGAGATCTATACCGATAAGGCAGGCGAGTTCCGTTTCCGTCTGAAGGCTAAGAATGGCCAGATCATCGCTGTCAGCGAAGGCTACAAGGCTATGGCTAGCTGTGTAAACGGTATCGAGTCCGTTAAGAAGAATTCTGCAGATGCTACCATCGTTAAGGCAGAGGCATAATCTTAGCTGAATCAATGAAGATTTCGGAAGCAGTTCACCTTCGGGCGGACTGCTTCTTTTGTTCTTGGGAAATTGACAATTTACAGGAAACAGTATAATATGTCTGTCATAGTGAAAGGTTAGGCATATGAAGATTGAACGTATCGATGAAAAAACCGTAAAATGCTTTTTATCCAATGAGGATCTGGATGAGTACGATTTGGATTACAAAGATTTTATTGAACATACAGAGAAGGCCAAGGAGATCGTAAAAGAGATCATGGAGCAGGCTACCGTGGAAGTGGGGTACAAACCGCCTCAGTTCGCTTTTGACCTGCAGATCATGGTGGTTCCCGAGCATGGGTTGGTTCTTACGTTCTATGAGAGAGAGCCCGGCGAGAAGGATAACAACCAGCTGATGGATTGCCTGAAAGAGATGCGCCGTATGATGGAGATGGCAAAGGGAAAGGTCTCTGAAGATAAGAAAGCGCCTGAGAAAGAGGCACCTGCGAAGAAGGAAGAACCCGCTCGCCCCGATCAGGCGGTATTCGTGTTCTCCAGTTTGCGCAACGTTATGAACTATGCTAACAGCTTGCCCGCAAATCTTCGCACGGACAGTGTGCTTTATAAGATGGGAGAATATTATTATATTCATTTGGCCAAGGGACATGCTTCCTACGAGAGATACAGCAGAGCATGTGTGCAGGCTTTGGAGTATGCGGCACTCCTGACCGCAGATGAGAACAGGGTCATCGAACTTCGGGAGCACGGAACCTGTCTTGTGGCAGAGAAGGCACTGAAAAAATTGCGCTTCTAGTGAATGACCCGGGCCATATCCTCGGGGAGAGGAGCTTCGAAGGTCATGACCTCTCCGGTAATGGGGTGGCGGAAGGAAAGTCTGGCAGAGTGCAGGGCTTGTCGGTCCATCCACTCATTGTCAGGGTTATACAGGTAATCTCCGATGAGGGGGAAACCAAGATATTTCATATGGATTCGAATCTGATGGGTGCGGCCAGTCTCCAGTCTGATGGAGACAAGGCTGTGCCCGTTTTGTTTTTTGACCAGGCGGTAGTGAGTGACTGCACTTTCTCCGTGCTCAAAATCGATGGTGCGCTCGATGACAGAACCCGGTTTGCGCCCCAGAGGAGCGGAAATGGTGCCCTGCTCGGGAGTCAGAGAACCGCGAACGATGGCCAGATATTCCCGCTGCATACCCTGCCCGGAGGCTTTGTTGGTCACCTGCTCCGCCAGAATACCGGCAGATACATAGTGCTTTGCGATAACGGTAAGCCCTGAGGTGTCACGGTCTAAACGATTGATGCAGCGGAACACGAAGGGAGTCTTCTTCTCCGCAAAATACCAGGCCAGGGCATTGGCCAGAGAATTGTCATAGTTGTTCATGGAAGGATGGATGGGCATGCCGGCGGGCTTGTTGATCACCAGCAGATCTTCATCCTCATAGACGATATCCAAAGGCAGTTCCACCGGAGCGATCTTCTCGGAAGAGAGATCCTCTCTGATGATGATGCGAAGCACATCTTCTGCCTTGAGCCGCCGATTCATAAATGCCGGCTCGCCGTTCACACAGACTGCCGCCGGATCCTTCTTCAAAGTAATGATGCTTTGGGCGGAAAAACCCTTAGTCTTTAAGAAGGTCTTTATCTGTTGGTCAGTCATTTCTTCAGTTATGGTATATGTCAAAATTCGTTCCAATAGTAATTCCTCTTCAAATTGCGTCCCTTTTTCTATGGTAGGATTATAACATTTTTGCTATACTGTGTGCAAAGAATGTTATTTGTTCAAAAAATGCAAAAAAGTTCTTGACTGTAAACCTTGTTTATAGCTTACGGTTGCCTTATCAAACATGTGGGGAGGACATTACCATGACAATTAAAGAAGTGGAAAAGCTCCTGGAGATTCCCAGAGCAACCATAAGATTCTATGAAAAGGAAGGATTGATCGCGCCGACCAGAGAAGGGAATGGTTATCGAGATTATTCCGATGAAGATGTGGAGAAACTGAAGAAGATCATTATCCTTCGTAAGATCGGTATGCCGGTGGAGGAGATCAGTGATCTTTTCGATGGGGCTCAGTCAATGAATGAGGCCCTTGATACCAATATTGCCAATCTTCAAAAGCAGATGGAGGAACTGAAGGGCGCACTGAAGCTCAGTCAGAGAATGAAGGAAGATGCCGTAGAAGTATCTTCCATGGATGTGAATACCTACTGGAATACCATTGAAGAGGAAGAAAAGCTGGGTCATTCCTTCCTTGATATCGCGAAAGATATTGTGGAAGTGGAAAAGGGAGTGATCGCCGGCTTCTTCGCGTGGACAGACGTCAACGGAAGACCCTATGATTCCTGGCAGAAGATGATCGTGTTGTTGGTTTTGGCATTTGCTTTGGGTGAGTTCGCATAATAACAAGAAAACAGGAGATTCCGCATGGAACGAGTGGTTTTTGATTTTTATAACGGAAGTGACAGTTCTGTGGTGCTGGCAGAATTGCCGGAAGGAAAAGGGGCAACGGTCATCGGTGCCAAAGCTTTCTTAAACTGCAGAACGATACATAAGCTGGTGCTGCCGGAGACAGTGGCCGAGGTGGAGGATTGGGGATTTGCCCACATGAAGGCCTTGGAAGAACTGGTGCTTCCGGCCCAAGAGATCCGTTTTGGAAAGAAGGTATTCTTGGGATGCGACAAACTGAAACGTCTGATCCCTGCGGTCGAGGGAATCTATGAGGGGATCCCTTTTTTCCTGGCGGCATCGGTTGCAATCTGCGAGGAGAGGCTCCTGCAATTTGACCGCGTCGGAGATGCAGCACATGAGTGGGAGTGGCTGCAGGATTACGATGAGGCACTGGCAGCAGACCTGATGCGTCCCGAAGACTTCGGCTATGAGCCTGTTTTTGTGGGCTGGTTCGATGTGGAGGATGTGGACGACCAGAAACTGCGGTTCATCAGGGATCGTAAGAAAGCCATGATCCGAAGACTTTTTCAGCGATTTCAGTTTGACAGAGGACTTGAGGAATGTTATGCAGGGAAGTTCCGGGATTACCTGTTGGGCAAAGCAGCGCCGGAGATCCCGCAGATCCTGGAGGAACTGTTTGCCGATGATACCGACACGTTCGGAGACTCGGTGGCTAACATGAAGACATGGAACAGGCTGGGAGGTTTTGAGGTCCTTCCCGCTAGGGAGTTGTTGGATAAAATGGTGCATGCCGACCCGGAGGTCCGCGCTTATCTGATGGAATGTGTTGCCGCAGACGGAGCGGGAGGCGACTTTTTCGGCGGTCTGGAGTTATAGGAAAGGAAGATCATTATGGAAGATAAAAAGAAGACCACAGAGCAGGATATCGATGCAGTACTTGCCCTGTTGGAAAACTGCATGCAGAACGGAGACAGCCGTGTAAAGATCAATGTGACGGAGGGCGCAGAGGTGAAGAGACAGTATCACCACGGCCGATGTGACGTGGGAAGTCCCTGGGCCTGCGGCACGCCCTTTGATGTTGTGGAAGAAGAATAAAACCGCTGAAAGACTATGCCTTGACAAAGTGGATTTGTTGGAATACAATCACATACATAGTCAGAGACTGTGATGAGGAATAGTACAGATCAGGAAGCATTCCAGAGAGAGGGGATAGGTGAGAGCCTCTTATGCGAAAGGTTTGGAACCTGCCTCGGAGTCCTGTGCGAGTCATTTAGTGAGGAAGCACAGCGTAAGCCGGCGTTAACGGTGTCAAGATGGATGTATCTACATCAATTAGGGTGGTACCGCCGAGTTTTCGGTCCCTTGCGGGAGTGAAACTCGGTGTTTTTTTATTTTCTGAGTTTTCATTCTCAAAAATCTACACAAAAAGGAGAAGAAAAAATGGCAGACAAAAAAATGGTAGAAGCAATTACCTCCATGGACGTTGATTTCGCCCAGTGGTACACAGACGTAGTTAAGAAGGCAGAACTGATCGACTACACCTCCGTAAAGGGATGTATGGTAATCAAGCCTGCAGGATATGCGATCTGGGAACTGATCCAGAAGCAGCTGGATGCAAGATTTAAGGAGACCGGTGTTGAGAATGTATACCTTCCCATGTTCATTCCCGAGTCTCTGCTTCAGAAGGAAAAGGATCATGTAGAAGGTTTCGCACCTGAAGTAGCATGGGTCACCCACGGCGGACTTCAGCCCCTTCAGGAGAGAATGTGCGTACGTCCTACTTCCGAGACACTGTTCTGTGATTTCTATAAAAACGATATTCACTCTTACAGAGACCTTCCCAAGGTTTATAACCAGTGGTGTTCCGTTGTACGTTGGGAGAAGGAGACCAGACCTTTCCTTCGTTCCAGAGAATTTTTGTGGCAGGAAGGTCATACCGCTCATGCAACCGCTGAGGATGCTGAGGCTAGAACCATTCAGATGCTGAATGTATATGCTGATTTCTGTGAGCAGGTACTGGCTATTCCCGTAGTAAAGGGCCAGAAGACCGATAAGGAGAAGTTCGCAGGTGCTGTTGCAACCTACACCATCGAGGCACTGATGCATGATGGTAAGGCACTGCAGTCCGGTACCAGCCATAACTTCGGTGACGGCTTTGCTAAGGCTTTCGACATTCAGTTTGCAGATAAGGACAACACCTTAAAGCATGTATATCAGACTTCCTGGGGTATGACCACCAGACTGATTGGTGCTATCATCATGGTTCACGGTGACAACGAAGGTCTCGTGCTTCCTCCCAAGGTAGCTCCCGTACAGGTATGCATCGTTCCCATCATGCAGAAGAAGGAGGGCGTTCTGGAGAAGGCTTACGAGCTTCGTGACCTCCTTAAGAGCAACTTCCGTGTAAAGGTAGATGATTCCGATAAGAGCCCCGGATTTAAGTTTGCTGAGGCTGAGATGAGAGGTTATCCTATCCGTGTAGAGATCGGACCTAAGGATATCGAGGCCGGCAAGTGCGTGATCTGCCGTCGTGACACCAGAGAGAAGATCGAGGTCGCTTTGGAGGATCTTGAGGCAAAGGTTGGCGAACTGATGGAGACCATCCAGAAAGAAATGCTGGAGAGAGCAAGAGCACACAGAGAAGAGCACACCTATTCCGCTGCAAACATGGAGGAGTTTGTGAAGCTGTTCACAGAGGAGTCCGGTTTCGTAAAGGCTATGTGGTGCGGAGATCGTGCCTGTGAAGACACCATCAAGGAAAAACTCAGCGTAACCAGCCGTTGTATGCCTTTCGAGCAGGAGCAGATCGCAGATACCTGTGTATGCTGCGGCAAGCCTGCCAAGAAAATGGTATACTGGGGTAGAGCATACTAAAATACCCTGTTTCTTCGCGAGCAAGTTGTTATGTGCCAACACGAGGAGAACTAGCGATGAGATATATTGTGTTTGACCTGGAATGGAACCAGTGCGCTGACGGTGCTGCCGCAGAGAAGGCGGCATTGCCCTTCGAGATCATTGAGATCGGAGCGATCAAACTGGATGCCGAGTTCAAAAAGATCGGTGAATTCAGCAGATTGGTGCAGCCTATGGTCTATCGCCGGATGAACAAGATTACGGAAAAATTAGTCAATATTGAGATGCGGGATCTGCTCAGAGAACAGAAATTCCCGAAGGTAGGCGCCTACTTTCTGAAGTGGTGCGAGCTGCCCGAGGTAGTCTTCTGTACCTGGGGAACCACAGACCTTACCGAATTGCAGAGAAATCTGAAGTTCTTCGGATTGCCTGCTTTATCGGAAGGCCCCATCGCATTTCTGGATGTGCAGAAACTTTTCAGCCTCTGCTTCGAGGATGGAAAAGCAAGACGCGCACTGGAAGTGGCAGTGGATATGGTGGAGATCGAAAAGCCGATTCCTTTCCACCGTGCCTTTGCGGATGCTTTTTACACCGCTAAGATCCTGCAGCTGATCGCAGCAAAGAAGCCGGAGCTTCTGCAGAAGATATCCTTTGATGTCTTCACACCTCCTGCTGATCGCGATAAAGAGATCCGGATCCAATTTGACAGTTATTACAAGTACATCACCAGAGAGTTTGCCTCCAAGGTGGAAGCCTTCGAAGACAAAGAAGTGGCATCCAGCAAATGTTATCTGTGCCACAAGAATCTGCGTAAGAAGATCAAATGGTTTTCCGCCAACGGAAAGCATTATTACTGCCTGGCCTACTGTGAAAAGCACGGCTACCTGAAGGGTAAGATCCGCGTGCGAAAGACAGAGGACGGCGGAATCTATATCGTAAAGACCACGAAGCTGATCTCCGAGGAAGATGCGGAGGGAATCAGAGAGCGCAAGGCCCATGCGGTAGAGATGAGAAAAAAACACAAATAAAAAGACCCTTACACATAGAGAATATGTGTAAGGGTTATTTTTTGCCTTTTTTAGAAATCATAGTCGCGGAAACGATTTCTGCGCTTGAAAAATCCGTTGCGTCTGCTGCGTTTCCAAGCCCGTCGATTGCTCTTAGGCGTGAAATCATGGTGGTCATGGTGGGAGCGGATGATCAGGATGATCACAGCGAGAATGCCGATGACTGCCAGAGCACCGACGCCGATAAGAACATGGTGCAGAGAGATGGGACTCTCTTTTTTCGGCTTTTCGGTGGGAACAGGTGTGGCAACGGGAGCATTGGGATCCGCAATGGTCTCAAACTCATAACTGCTGTCGTAGTCCGCTGCGAAGTTCAGACGAACTTTTCCTACGTCCACTCCGTGATAGGAGTAATTGATGACTGCTGCCTCGTCGGAACTGTCGGTCTGATAGGAGACGGAGGAAACGGTATCCTCGATGCCTACCCCCTTGGGAAGGATGATCACATCCTCTTTGTTTAGGCTAAGCAAAGGCTTGGAATCACCGAATATATCGGGGATGCTAGCGAAGGAATCCGAGAAGTCCACGTTATATTTTTTCTCGGTCTGCGCTACATTGTATTTCTGGAAATTGCTGAAACCGTAGTTATAAAGAGCAATGGTGTCTTCGTACTGAAGAGGGGATTCATCACGCATTACCACACAGATCAATCTCAGTCCATCTTTCTCTGCGCAGGAGACAAGACTGCTTCTGGCGGCAACGGTATAACCGGTCTTGCAGCCTACGAGATATTCGTAAGCATATTTTCCGCCGGGGATGATCTGCATGGAACTGATCTCCACCTTGGCTTGCGGAAGTGTATCGGAAGCGGGGATATCCATCTTTCTGGTAAGGGAGATGTCGCAGAGCATCTGGTTTGCGAAGAATCCGCGGCCGATCATGGCAAGGTCATAAGCGGTGGTGTAGTGATTCTCATCCGGCAGACCGTTGGGGTTGGCAAAATGAGTATCCAGAGCCCCCAGCTCTTTGGCACGATCGTTCATAGTCTGTGCAAAAACGCTCCAGTCGGTGGTGCCGGAGATGTGCTCCGCCACCGCAAAGGCTACTTCGTTGGCAGAACGGATCAGGATCGCCTGCAGACATTGCTCCATGGTGAGAGCCTGTCCCACATCCATGGCGATACCGCTGCTTCCCGGAGGATTGTCAAAGACCGCATCATGGGAAAAGGTAACGATCTCATCCATCTGACAAAGCTCGGTAGCTAAGAGAGTGGTCATGATCTTGGTGGTGCTGGCGGGATATTCCTGTTTATGGATATTCTTGGCATAGAGAATGGTTCCGCTGTTAGCCTCTATTAAAATGGCTGATTCCGCAGAGACTACAGGTCCCTCCGGCCAACCGTCTATTAAGTTGGATTGGATCTCCATCTCTCGCTGCAGGGCCAGCCGTTCTTCTATGCTGTCAGCTCGCGCCGGAAGGGCGGATGAAGCGAAAACAGTGACAGATAGTGCGGCAGCTGCAAGGAGAGCGGATACTTTATGAAATCTGATAGACATACATAACTCCGATCTGTTGTGCTGTAAGGTCTATTATATCCATAGAAGACCGCAGAAACAAGTATGTCAGGTGAATTTAGAAGAAATTAAGGATTCTGTTTTGTAGGATATTAACAAAATTAAGAAAATAAATATTATCATATTGCGTTTATTCAAAAACTGTATTACAATGCACCCATAGGATCACCTCAGATCCTATTCTGATATCACTCGGAACATCTCGTTCCACATTTTCAAACCATTTCAAAAAGGAATATCATATGATTTTTGTCAGTAAGGCCGTAGTGTTTGTACTGCTGTTTTTTGCCTGCATTTATGATTATCGACAGGGACGAATCCCCAATCGGTTGATCCTCTGTCTGATTGGTGTGAGTGTGGCTTCAGCGGGGGTTATCACCGGTCTCAGCGGGATCGGTCATTTCCTGGGGCAGATGTTGCTTGTGGGAGGCTTGCTATTTATATTGTTTCATCTGGATCTTCTGGGTGCCGGCGATGTCAAACTGATCGGTGTCAGTGCCGGGCTCGTCAGGTCCTCTTTTCTGTTTTCGTTCTGTTATATCATTCTTCTCATTGCCGCGGGGTTCTCCGCAGTCGTTCTGTTTCAAAAATACATTTTCCATCATAAAGACAAAAAGGGAGTCAGGCTTGCGGGACCGGTGTTTCTTGGGTTCCTGTTCGTCTGCCTGAAAGGAGGTTATTTTGCGTAATCAAAATATCGAAAACAGGGTCGCTTTGTGCGATCGTGAGGCGGAATATGTAGATCTGCTGACAGAATTTCTGAATAAAAACGGCAACCTGCCCTGGAAGATCTATTCCTTTACGGATCCGGGAGAACTGATCCAGTCCGGAGTGGAGCAGTATGATCTGCTCGTGGTGGCGGAGTCTGCATACGATGCGGAGAGTTTACCACCGGATGCCCACAGGATAGTTATCCTCAGTGAAAGTGGATTAAGACGGTGGGACAATGTTACTTATGTGGATAAATATCAGCCGGCGGAGGCAGTGAGAAAAGAGCTGTTGCAAAAGTATATCGAACTCTCCGAGGGCTATGCACCAACCCTACAGAAACAATATGAGGCAAAGAGGGTCGGGTTCTTTACCCCGATCCACCGATGTCTGCAATCTACCTTCGCAATGACGTTAGGGCAATTGCTTGCGGAGGAACATAAGGTCCTCTACCTGTCATTCGAGGCATTTTCAGGCTGCGTTCAGATGCAGGCGGATGAGAATACCTATGATTTGGCGGACCTTTTGTTTTTCCTGGGAGCGGATCGGGAGAAGTTTGCGCTGCGCCTGGAGGTGACCACGAAGAGAGTGGGGAATCTGGCTTATATTCCGTCTATGAAGGTGGGGCAGAATCTTCTCGGTGTTACCCCTGCTATGTGGCAGAATCTGTTGCAGGCCATCGAAGATACAGGGGCGTATGAATATATTTTGCTGGATCTGAGTGATTGCGTACAGGGCGTGTTTGACATCCTGCAGACCTGCAGCAAGGTGTTGACGCTGACGGCGGGGGATGCTGCGGCCAGAGCGAAACTGTATCGGTATGAGCAGCTGCTGGAGCAGTACGAATGCAGGGCGATCGCTGAGAAAACAGAGAAGGTCAACCTGCCAAGACTACAGAATCTTCCGGAGGATCCGACCTTGTTAGTCGGGTCTGAACTGGCGAAGGTAGCGCAGAGGTACCTAAATCTATGTATGTGAGGCGGAAAGGAAGCAGGCTATGCAGTATGCGGAACAAAAGAGTGAGTTGAAAAGACTGATCCAGGAGCGGATCGGATACTCGGAGGATTTCAGCGACGAAGATGTGGTGGAGATCATCGATGAGGTGATATTGTCCCGAAAGGATCTGAGTCTGTGGCCTGTGGATGCCAGAATACAGTTGAAGAAAGACCTTTTCTATTCCCTGCGCAGGCTGGATATTCTGGAATTGTTTGCGGAGGATACGGAAGTAACGGAGATCATGGTGAACGGCCCGGATGCTATTTTCCGGGAAAAGCACGGTGTGCTGGAACAGTTGGATGTGCGCTTCGAGTCGTTGGAGAAATTGAATGATGTGATCCAGAGGATCGTATCAGGCTGTAATCGAGTGATCAATCAGAGCTCGCCCATCGTAGATGCCAGACTGGCGGACGGATCCAGGGTCAATGTTGTTCTTCCCCCTATCGCTTTAAACGGCCCGATCCTGACCATCAGGCGCTTTCCGGAAAAGCCCATCACCATGGAGTGGTTGGTGAAGATCGGTTCTATCTCAGGGGAGGCAGCAGGATTTTTAAAGTCTCTGGTGCAGGCGGGATATAACATATTTATTTCGGGTGGCACCGGCAGCGGTAAAACTACGTTTTTGAATGCGCTCTCTCAGTTTATCTCTCCGGAGGAGCGGATCGTGACGGTGGAAGACAGCGCAGAACTGCAGCTTCTGAATCAACCGAATTTGGTGCGGCTGGAGACCAGAAATAATAATGTGGAAGGCTGCAGAGAGATCACTATGCGGGAACTGATCAAGACTTCCCTGCGCATGCGGCCAAACCGGGTCATTGTCGGGGAAGTCAGAGGGGAAGAGGCTTTTGACATGCTGCAGTGTATGAATACCGGTCATGACGGGTCTATGAGTACCGGACACGCCAACTCGGCAAAGGATATGCTGAGCCGTCTGGAAAACATGGTCTTATGCGCTATGGATCTGCCCCTTCCGGCGATACGTCAGCAGATCGCGGCAGGAATCGATATTCTGGTACATCTGGGCAGGCTCAGGGACAGGTCCAGAAGAGTACTGGAGATTTTAGAGATAACAGGTGTGGTGAATGATGAAATACAGACAAGATGTCTCTATGCATTTGAAGAAACCGGTGTGGATGGGGAAGGTGCTGTCAAGGGGACACTCAGGAAAAGAGGAGACCTCACAGACAGGAGGAAACTGGAAACGGCGGGAGTATCGCAAAATTGAGTGGAGTCCGGGACTATGCC
Source organism: Acetatifactor sp. (assembly GCA_024403365.1). GTDB lineage: Bacteria > Bacillota > Clostridia > Lachnospirales > Lachnospiraceae > Acetatifactor. The sequence goes on from JAKSRX010000006.1 coordinate 37,171, forward strand.
TTAAGATCTTTGCGGCGGCTCTGGGAGTGATGTTGGTCATTGCCCGGTTCTTTTACAGAAGTGTCTGGGCACTTCCTGGGCTTCTGCCTATTGGGTTCGCTGTGGGATATCTTGTGGCAGAGCGGCACAGAAAGGCAGAGGCGGAAGAGATGAACTTGGAATTCGCAGAATGCATCTTAAGCGTCAGCACCATGATGAAGGCAGGATATTCTGCGGAGAATGCTTTTGCGGAAAGTGAGGGAGATATGGCGATGCTTTTCGGCGGCAGATCCATTATCTGCAGGGAACTGGCGCTGATTCGAAGAGGATTGCTCATCAATATCTCTCTGGAGGAATTGCTGGCAGATCTCGGGAGAAGAAGCGACAGCGAGGACATTGAGCGATTTGCGGAAGTATTTTCCATCGCAAAGAGAAACGGCGGAAATATGCCGGAAATGATACGAAACACTGCGGAACTGATCGCAAGGAAGGCGGAGATGAGGCGGGAAATGGATGCGATGTTAAGCGGAAAAAAGATGGAACTGCTCATCATGGAGGGGATGCCGCTTGCAATGATCTCCTACATCGGCATCACTTCACCCGGATATTTTGACATGTTATATCACAATGTGCAGGGAGTTTGCATCATGACAGGGTGCCTGATCGTGTATATGGCAGCGATCGGTTTCGGAGAATTGATCATGAAGAAATTGTCGGATCAGCTGGGATAGGAGGACGGTGTGTGGAAGGTTAAGGAGACACTGATTCAATTACATCCCGGAAAAGAGATCGGGGAACTGCTTAGATCCTATCAAAGATCGAAACTGTTGTTATGCGGTAAATTATTGCTGGCAGGAATGATCGTAGGCATACTGGCGTATTTTTCCGCAAGGCAGAACGGTCCCCTTCAGGATGGAAGCAGAGTGGCGCGCACGGAGTATGCGGAGGGCACCAGAGAACTGAATCTGGTGGCGGAAGCGGGGAAGGAAGCATATTCCTTTCACCTGGAGGTGCAGCCCAGAGAACTGACAGAGGAAGAACTGCAGCAATTATCCGATGATTTCCTGAACAGGATCGATGCCTTGATATTGGGGAATAACCCTGATCTGGCATCCGTATCCGGAGAACTGAACCTTGAGGATAGTTACGAGGGATATCCTTTCACGGTGGAGTGGGGCAGCAACAGGCCGACATTTCTGTATGAGACGGGAAAGGTGGCACGGGTGGAAGAGCCGGAGGCTGTGAAATTACGGGTGACCTTGACCTATAAAGATTGGTCCCGAACGAAAGAACTGGTCGTAACACTGGTGCCGCCCGTACTGACGGAAGAAGAGCGGATCTATGAAGCCTTGCAGGAGGAATTATGGCTCAGAGAGGGCAGCGATCCCACGAAAGAACACTGGGAACTGCCGACGGCCTGGGAAGATAAAAATCTACGGTGGAAGCCCGGCGGGACGAATTATCCGCTGCTTATCTGGACCTTGACGCCATTTTTGGCAGTGCTGGTGTATTTTTTATCAGACAGAGATCTCCTGCAGAAACTGGAGGAAAAGCGGGAGATCCTTCGGGAAGAATATCCGGGTCTGGTACACAAGCTGGTGTTGTACATAGGGGCCGGGCTATCGGTGCGAAATGCGTTTGAAAGGATCGCAAGAGAGTACGAGCGAAAACGGGGAGCCGGAGGAAAAGAATCACCCGGCAACGAGGAGATCCTTCGTATCTGCAGACAATTGCGTTCGGGAGTACCGGAGGACAGTGCCTATGCGCAGTTTGGCAAACGAGCCGGAGCCAGAGAGTATATTCGGCTGAGCACGTTATTGATCCAGAATCAGAAGCGGGGAAACGCGGAATTGTTGGCAAGACTGCTGCAGGAGGCAGACAACGCTTCTTCCGAGAAACTGCTTCGGGCGAAAAAACTGGGTGAAGAGGCAGGAACCAAACTTCTGGTGCCTATGGTTCTATTGTTGGCCATCGTAATGGTCATTATTATGGTTCCGGCATTTGGAACGATGTAACGAGGATAGAAAGGAGAACGAGATGAAAAGAAAAGGATGGAAAGAATTTCTGGTAGAGGAAGACGGTATGGGAACCGTGGAGGTCATACTGATCATCGTAGAAATCTATACATAGAAATATATATTTACTTTATGTATATATTGTATGGTTTATTAACGGATGGAGAACAGGACATACATTTAGCAGATAAAGATGTACTTGCTGTTGGGGTACAAAGGGAGATATAAGATGTATTCAGATACGGACTTAGCGGTCATATTGAATGGCTATTTTATTGTTTTATCGCTACAAGTAGACAGTTGTATTCTTAAGTCGAAGAACACCAGACACAGCTGGAAAATACAGCAAAGCGATGATGGATATTATATTTTGCTTCATAAACATAACGATTACGATAAGTTTCATTTTCAAAGAGGATGCGCCTCTATAGAAGATAGCATATTAGAAATAGTAGAGCATGATGAGTATCAGCTGAGGGGAAGAAGGCATGAACCTCGTAAAGGACGAACTTATTTTGATGAAATCCTTGATATATACCGTGGGAGCTGATTGACATGAAAAATGGGAAACTCGCGTCAGGAGTTTCCCATTTTCTTAATGTTCTATTACATATTCAGTTGACGCCACCTCAACCTTATTTACAGGATGACTTTTTCCGCACGCTGTTAACCCTATGACGAGTAGCATTATTGATAATACATATAATACTTTTTCATTCTCTTTACCTTAGCCTTAAAAATAGGAATCTAACGATTCCACCACCATCTTGCAATAAGAATATATTAAAGTAATTTGCTACCATCCTTATCGATATAAAT
>JAKSRX010000060.1 GCA_024403365.1 Acetatifactor sp.
CGAGGATGCTGCCAAACAGATAAACACAATGAATTCCGAGGATGAGAAGAGGCTGGCACTGACAGAACGAGGCCTTGATCTGAGCAATTATGTCTTTGCACAGTTTTTGCTGACCTGACAGGCACTGAGGCGCGGTTCAAAACATAGACTATAGGTAAGACTGGTCGCGGAGGGTGCTTTGAAGACCTTTCAAAAACCTCTTACACAAAGTGAGGAGTATGAATATGTTCGCCTGCTTCGGGAGGGTTCTTGTGAGGAGGCCGGGAGAGCGAAGGACATTCTCATCGAACGAAACTTAAGACTGGTAGCACATATCGTGAAAAAATATCAGAACACGGACGAGGAGATCGATGACCTGATCTCCATCGGCACCATCGGACTGATCAAAGCGGTGGATACCTTCGATTGCACCAAGGGGCGTTTGGCTACCTACGCCTGCCGTTGTATCGACAATGAACTGTTGATGCTGCTTCGCGGGAAAAAGCGTACTTCCAGAGAGGTCTCGTTATATGAGTCCATCGGACAGGATAGAGAGGGCAACGAGATCCGGCTGATGGATGTGCTGGAACATGAGCAAACGGACGTCATAGAGCAGATGGAGTACAAAGCCAATGTAAAGAAACTCTACGAAGCGCTGGAACTGGCGCTGACAGAGCGGGAGCGGTACATCCTTTCCCTGCGCTACGGTCTGTTCGGACAGGAGGAACTGACCCAGAACGAGGTGGGCAAAATGCTGGGCATCTCCAGAAGTTATGTTTCCCGCATAGAGAAGAAAGCACTTGGCAAGTTACGACAGTGCATGTAACGTTTTCGCGATTGCAATTTTATTAAATATAGTATATACTGTTTCTGTTAAATCTTTTTTGACGGGGGTCGAATTCGGGCTTTCTGCCACGATTCCCGTCGGAGTTTTTTCTTTTTTTATTTCTATTTATTTCCCATTTTTAAAATTTCATAAAGGAGGATCGTATGTTCAGTACAATTATTTCAGGCGCGCTGCATGGGGTGTCCGCTTATCCTGTTAACGTGGAGGTGGATATTGCCACAGGGCTGCCGGGCTTTTCTATGGTCGGATCTCTGGGAGCCGAAGTGCGGGAATCCAGAGAGCGTGTTCATGTTGCCCTCAAAAACTGCGGATTCGATCTGCCGCCACGGAAGATCACGGTGAATCTTTCCCCTGCGGACAAGCGGAAGGAGGGAAGCGCCTACGATCTGCCTATCGCCATCGGGATCCTGGAAGCCATGGACTATTTTCCGAAGGGGAACACCGAAAATATACTGTTTCTGGGTGAACTGGGGCTGGACGGTGAGGTGAAGAAGGTGCGGGGCGTATTGCCTATCGTGCGGGAACTGGCGGCCAGAGGAATCAAGGAATGTATCGTGCCCGCGGTGAATGCGGATGAGGGAGCGCTGATTCCCGGAATCACGGTCAGAGGCGCCAGACATATCAGAGAAGTGTTCGGATTTCTCATGGAAGAAGAAAAGGCAGTAAAGGAAAGCATTCTGCCTGCCACCAAGTACAGACCGCCGAGAGAAGAAAAGAGTCGAGAGGAATTACCGGACTTCAGTGAAGTCAACGGGCAGGAGACCGCAAAGCGAGCGGCGGAGATCGCGGCAGCAGGCTTTCACAATCTGCTGATGGTGGGGCCGCCCGGGGCAGGCAAGAGCATGATCGCCAAAAGGATCCCGGGCATTCTGCCTCCTCTTACCATTGATGAATGCCTGGAGGTGACTACAGTGGCTTCTGTGGCAGGACTTCTGTAAGAAGGACAGGGCCTTGTGCAGATGCGCCCCTTTCGAAATCCTCACCACACCATCTCCCAGGGCGCTTTGGTGGGCGGCGGCAGCAATCCCAGACCGGGAATGATCTCTCTGGCGCACCGCGGGGTACTTTTCCTGGACGAGCTGCCTGAGTTTCAGAGGATCGCGTTGGATGCACTGCGGCAGCCTCTGGAGGAACGAAAAGTCACGATCGCCAGGACCTCGGGAAATGTCACTTATCCCAGTGATTTCGAACTGGTCTGCGCCATGAATCCCTGCCCCTGCGGATATTATCCGGACAAGAATCGATGCCGCTGTACGGAACCCCAGATCAAGAAGTATATGGGCAAGGTGTCCGGCCCGATCTTAGACAGGATCGATCTGTGCGTGGAACTGCATCCGGTGGATGTGGCGGGACTGCAGAAGGAACGGTCGGCGGAGAACAGTGAGAGCATCCGCAAAAGGGTGCTTCGGGCAAGAAAGAGGCAGGAGGAGCGTTTCAAGGGCACAAAATATCGTTTCAACAGTGATATCGATGTGGCGGATATGGATACCTTCTGCGCTTTGGGCAGGGAAGAGAAAAAGTATATGGAGGAGATCTATAAGACCCTGAAACTCAGTGCCAGAGCCTATCACAGGATCCTGAAGGTGGCAAGAACCATAGCGGACCTGGAGGGAGATAAAAATATCAGTATCGATCATCTGACGGAGGCGGCGCTCTACAGGCCTTCTCTGGATTATTGGATCTAGGAGTAAAGTATGAAATGGTTAGAAGGTAATATATGTGAACTGGTGCCGGGAGATGCACTGTATCCGAAGCGGCTGACGCTGATACCGGATCCGCCCAAGCAACTGTATGTACTTGGGGGACTGCCGGAGGAAAACAGACCCACAGCAGCCATCATCGGTGCCAGAGAATGTTCGGAATACGGTAAATTCGTGGCAAAAAAGCTGGGAGAGACCTTGGGCAAATACGGCATCCAGGTGATCAGCGGCATGGCCAGAGGGATCGACGGCATCAGCCAGGAGGCTGCTTTGCACGCCGGGGGAACCTCCTTTGCGGTATTAGGCAGCGGTGTGGATGTCTGTTATCCTCTGTCCAACAGAGGACTGTATGAGGAATTGATCCTAAAGGGCGGCATATTGTCCGAATATCCGCCGGGAACGCCGGCTATCGGGCGATTATTTCCTGCAAGGAACCGCATCGTCAGCGGGTTGGCGGATGTGTTGATCGTGGTGGAGGCCAGGGAGAAAAGCGGTACCTTGATCACCGTGGATATGGCTCTGGAGCAGGGAAAGGAGGTGTACATCGTGCCGGGTAGGATCACCGACAGGTTAAGCGACGGCTGCAATCGTCTGATCAAGATGGGTGCGGGTGTGCTTTTGAATCCGGATTCTTTCGTAGAGGAATTCTGGGGAATCGCAGGACAAAAGAAGGCGGCGGAACCGCAGATGAGTCTGCAGGGTGAGGAAAAGAAAGTCTATGACAAACTGGAGCCTGTGCCTCTGGGGATCGCGGAGATCAATGCCAGACTGGATCGGCCGATGGAGGAACGAAAACTGGCAACTATGTTGATGAAATTGTGTCTGGAAGGAGTGGTGGAACAGGCAAGCCCCGGCTGCTTTTATAAAAAGATGATTTGAGTACGAAATACCGTTTTGGTTAATTTGAACCCTTGCGTAATTCTTTTCCTGTGGGTATGATTATATATAGTTTGATGTACCCGTAAGTGGATGGAAAGGAAGTTCATAATCAATGTTTAGAGATAATACAAAAGTGATTCAGATCGGAGACAGAAAGATCGGTGGAGGCAACCCCATTCTGATCCAGTCTATGACCAATACAAAGACCGAAGATGTGGAGGCTACCGTTGCACAGATCCTGCGCCTGGAGAAGGCGGGCTGTGAGATCATTCGCTGTACGGTACCTACTTTGGAAGCTGCAAAGGCAATTGCGGAGATCAAGAAGCAGATCCATATTCCTTTGGTTGCAGATATTCACTTTGATTATAAGATGGCGCTGGCAGCTATTGAGTACGGCGCGGATAAGATCCGTATCAATCCCGGCAATATCGGCGGAGAAGACCGCGTGAGAGCCGTGGTAGAGGCTGCGAAAGCGAAGAATATTCCCATCCGTGTGGGTGTGAACAGCGGTTCTTTGGAGAAGAATCTGGTAGAAAAATACGGCGGTGTCACAGCGGAAGGTATCGTGGAGAGCGCCTTGGATAAAGTGCGCATGATCGAGGCCTGTGACTATCATAATATCGTGATCAGTATCAAGTCTTCCGATGTATTGATGTGCGTGAAGGCTCATGAACTTCTGGCAGGAAAGACGGAATATCCTCTGCACGTGGGGATCACAGAGTCCGGTACCGTGCAGAGCGGCAATATCAAGTCTGCCATCGGTTTGGGCCTGATCCTGAACCAGGGAATCGGTGATACGATCCGTGTTTCCCTGACCGGTGATCCTGTGGAAGAGATCAAGTCCGCAAAACTGATCTTAAGAACATTGGGACTTCGCAAGGGCGGTATCGAAGTGGTTTCCTGTCCTACCTGCGGCAGAACCCAGATCGATCTGATCGGACTGGCTACCAAGGTGGAGAAGCTGGTAGAGGATTATCCTCTGGATATCAAGGTGGCTGTTATGGGCTGCGTGGTAAACGGCCCCGGTGAGGCAAGAGAGGCGGATCTCGGTGTAGCCGGCGGTATCGGTGAAGGTCTGCTCATCCGAAAAGGAGAAGTGATCCGTAAGATCCCCGAGGATCAGCTTCTGCAGGCATTGAAAGAAGAATTAGACAATTGGACAGGTGAGAATTGATGGCAAAGCCTTTTTTTGAGGTATTTCATACATTAAAAATAAATAATCCTTTGCATGACAAGCTGGAACAGGCTCTGGTAGAGCGCGTTTCTTCCTCCAAGAAAAAAGACTGTCTGCACATCTATCTGTTCAGCAAGGTCCTCATCATGAAAGAAGATATCTGGAAGGTGGAAGCGGAGATCAGAAAGCAGCTGTTTCCCAATACGTTTATGCGTATCGTGATCCATGAGCGCTTCGAACTGTCCAGCCAGTATACTCCCGAGAATCTGATGGAGATGTACGAGGAGAGCATTCTGGAGGAACTGAAGGCTTACAGTCACATCGAGTACAATGCATTCCGTACCGCAGATATTACCTATCCGGAGTTTGGAAAGGTGCTGCTTTCCGTAGATGATACCGTATTGAATCGCAGCAAGGAAGCGGAATTGATCCGCGTGCTGGAAAAGATCCTGGTGGAGCGCTGCGGGCTGAACTGCAAGATCGAAGTGGCTTATAAGGAAGCACCCGAGGACAAGTATGCCAAGGATAATGAACTGAAGATCCGCATGAAGGTAGATGAGATCTACCGCCGCGTGAAGAAGACCGGCGGGGATACTGCGCTTGTAGAAGCGACAGAAGGAGCAAATACCCAGCCTGCTGCAGAAAAGGCAGAAACACCCGCAGCAAAAGAACCTGCAAAACAGACGGCGGGCGGTACGACCAAGTCCTTCGGCGGCAGCGGTGACGGCAAGCGCGGTGAATTCCGTAAGGGTGACTTCAAGGGCCGCAGTATGGGTGGAGATTATACCAGATCCTTAAAGCAATCCGATAACCCGGATGTGATCTACGGCAAGGATTTCGACGACGAGGCCATGCAGATCGAGGACATCATCGGCGAGATCGGTGAGGTCGTGATCCGCGGTAAGGTATTAAAGATCGACAGCCGCGAGATCCGTAATGAGAAGACCATCGTGATGTTTGATGTAACGGATTTTACCGATACCATCGGCATCAAGATGTTTACCAGAAATGAATATGTGAAAGAACTGATGGGCGCATTGAAGCCCGGAGCGTTCGTAAAGATAAAGGGTGTGGTCTCACTGGATAAGTTTGACCATGACCTGACCATCGGTTCCCTGCCCGGCATCAAGAAGATCACGGATTTCACCACCACCAGAATGGATACAGCGCCCCACAAACGTGTGGAGCTTCATTGTCATACCAAAATGAGTGATATGGATGGTGTATCCGAGGCAAAGGATATCGTAAAGCGTGCCTACAAGTGGGGACACAAGGGCATCGCTATCACCGATCACGGTGTGGTACAGAGTTTTACCGATGCAAACCACGTGTGGGATGATCTGTGGAAGGCAGAGAAGGCCAAGAGGATCGAGGCAGGAGATGCAAACCCCAACAAGCAGGATTTCTTTAAGATCATTTACGGCGTGGAAGCATACCTGGTAGATGATCTGCTGGAGATCGTCACCGGAGATCAGGGACAGTCTTTACAGGATGATTTTGTTGTTTTCGATATAGAGACCACCGGATTTTCACCGGTAAAGGATCGCATCATTGAGATCGGTGCGGTGAAAGTGAGCCACGGGGATGTAGTGGATCGTTTCTCTACCTTTGTCAATCCCAAGGTGCCCATTCCTTTTGAGATCGAGAAGCTGACCCATATCAAGGATGAGATGGTCATGGATGCTCCCACCATCGAGGAGATCCTGCCGGAATTCCTTCAGTTCTGCGACGGCTGCGTCATGGTGGCTCACAATGCAAACTTTGACATGAGCTTCCTGATCGAAAATGCGGGCAGACAGGGATTCCCCAATGTATTTACTTTCGTAGATACCTTAGGCCTTGCAAGAGTGTTGCTTCCCGACCAGAACAAGCATACCTTGGATGCGGTGGCAAAGACTCTGAATGTGACTTTGGAGAGCCATCATAGAGCGGTAGATGATGCAGAGTGTACCGCATGGATCTTTGTGAAATTCATTGAGATGCTGGCAGAGCAGGAGATCACTACTCTGGCACAGATCAATGCGCTGGGAGCTTCCAATGTGGAAATGATCCGGAAACTGAAGCCTTACCATGCCATCATTCTGGCTAAGAATGACTTAGGCCGTATCAACTTATACAGGCTGGTTTCCCAGTCTCATCTGACCTACTTTAACCGTTTTCCCAAGATCCCCAAGAGTCTTGTGATGAAATACAGAGAAGGTCTGATATTGGGAAGTGCCTGCGAGGCGGGTGAACTGTATTCCGCGCTGGTAGACGAGCAGAGCGACATGCAGATCGCCAGACTGGTGCAGTTCTATGATTATCTGGAGATCCAGCCCTGCGGCAATAATAAGTTTATGATCGCTTCCGAGAAGCATCGCAATATCAATTCCATTGAAGATATTCAGAATATCAATAAAAAGGTAGTGAAACTGGGAGAACAGTTCCACAAGCCTGTAGTAGCTACCTGTGACGTACATTTCCTGGATCCCGAGGATGAGATCTACCGCCGTATCATTATGGCGGGCAAGGGCTTCCCGGATGCGGATGATCAGGCACCTTTGTACCTGCACACCACCGATGAGATGCTGGAAGAGTTCTCCTATCTGGGAGCGGACAAGGCCTTCGAGGTGGTTGTGAAAAACTCCAATATGATCGCGGATATGATCGAGGTGATCTCACCGGTTCGTCCTGACAAGTGTCCTCCCGTCATCGCTAACAGCGACGAGATGCTGCGTAAGATCTGCTATGACAGAGCCCATGAGATCTATGGCCCCGAGCTGCCGGAGATCGTTGCGGCAAGACTGGAGCGAGAACTGAAATCCATCATCGGTAACGGTTATGCGGTTATGTACATCATCGCCCAGAAACTGGTGTGGAAGTCTGTGGAGGACGGTTACCTGGTAGGTTCCCGAGGATCTGTAGGAAGTTCCTTTGCGGCGACCATGTCCGGAATCACAGAGGTCAATCCCCTAAGCCCTCATTATTATTGCAGCAAGTGTCATTATGTGGATTTTGACAGCGACGAGGTCAAGGCCTATGCAGGTAAAGCAGGTATCGATATGCCGGATAAACTGTGCCCTGTGTGCGGAGAGCCTCTGCATAAGGACGGCTTTGATATTCCTTTCGAGACATTCCTGGGATTCAAGGGAGATAAGGAGCCTGATATCGACCTGAACTTCTCCGGTGAGTACCAGTCCAAGTCTCACAAGTATACGGAAGTTATTTTCGGTGCCGGTCAGACCTTCCGTGCCGGAACCATTGCGACCCTGGCAGATAAGACTGCTTTCGGTTATGTTAAGAATTACTTTGAAGAACGTGGTAAACATAAGAGAAACAGTGAGATCGATCGTATCGTGGCAGGTTGTACCGGTGTCAGAAGAAGTACCGGTCAGCATCCCGGCGGTATCGTAGTATTGCCGGTGGGAGAGGATATCAACTCCTTCACTCCCGTGCAGCATCCCGCCAATGATATGACCACAGATACCATTACCACCCATTTCGATTATCACTCCATCGACCATAACCTGTTGAAACTGGATATTCTGGGACACGATGATCCTACCATGATCAGATGTCTGCAGGATATGACAGGAGTGGATCCTGTTACCATTCCTTTGGACGGTAAGGATGTTATGTCTTTGTTCCAGAATACCGATGCATTAGGCATTACCCCCGAGCAGATCGGCGGAACGAAGCTGGGATGTCTTGGTATCCCTGAGTTCGGTACGGACTTTGCGATGCAGATGGTTATCGATGCGAAGCCTCAGGCCTTCTCGGATCTGGTTCGTATCTCCGGACTTTCCCATGGTACCAACGTATGGCTGGGCAATGCTCAGGATCTGATCATGAGCGGTGTGGCAACCATTTCCACAGCGATCTGTACCCGAGACGATATCATGCTCTACCTGATCCAGATGGGTGTAGAGTCCGAGAAGTCCTTCAAGATCATGGAGGCGGTTCGAAAAGGAACCGTTGCAAAGGGCAAGTGCGGCAACTGGGCAGAGTGGAAGCAGGATATGCTGGATCACAACGTGCCTCAGTGGTATGTAGAATCCTGCCAGAAGATCGAGTACATGTTCCCGAAAGCCCACGCGGCTGCTTATGTTATGATGGCGTGGCGTATCGCATATTGTAAGATCCATTATCCTTTGGCATATTACGGCGCATTCTTCGGTATCCGTGCCAAGGCCTTCTCCTATGAGGTGATGTGTCAGGGCCAGGCCCATATGGAGAGCGTGATGAAGGAATTCAAGCGCAGAAAGGATGCTAGCTCCAATAAGGAATCCGGTGCAGAGCCCCTGTCCAACAAGGAAGAGGATATGTACAGTGATATGAGAGTGGTGCAGGAGATGTATGCCCGCGGATTTGAGTTCGCGCCCATCGACATCTTCACCGCAAAGGCAAGAGATTTCCAGATCGTGGGAGATAAACTGATGCCCGCACTGAGCAGTATCGATGGTTTGGGTGAAAAAGCGGCGGATGCTATCGTGGAAGCGGCAAAGGATGGCCCCTTCCTTTCCAGAGACGATTTCAGAGAGCGAACCAAGGTCTCCAAGACGGTAGTAGACCTGATGGCGCGTCTGGGACTTCTGGGAGATCTGCCGGAGTCAAATCAGCTGAGTCTGTTCGATTTTACCTAATTTTCAAAAAAATAAAAAAATTTCAAAAAAGTACTTGCATTCTGAAAAAGAATAGTGTATATTAAACGAGTGCTGTTGATGCAGCACTCAAATGGCTGGTTGGTCAAGCGGTTAAGACGTCGCCCTCTCACGGCGAAAACAGGGGTTCGATTCCCCTACCAGCTGCTCTATTCAAACGAATAGCCCAACCCGAAATGCTTATTTGCGAGGTCGCAGATAGGCAATTTTTTTTGCTCTTTTTTCTGTTAATCAAATTCCCGATCGGGAGAGAAAATATTCTCTGAATTGATTTTTTTCTATCAATTATGAAAAAGGTCTTGCACCTCGAAAAAATATAGTGTATAGTCAAGCGCGTTGACTATCGTCACTCTGACGAAGAATGCGGTATATATATAGAAGAAATTGACTTATTTGTATAAATAGAAGCAACAATATGAAGGTAGGAAGTGAAGAATGGCTAAATATCTGGTTATCCTGGAATCCCCTGCAAAAATCAAAACAGTAAAAAAGATACTTGGAGCAAACTATGAGGTCTGCGCCAGCAACGGTCATGTAAGAGACCTGCCCAAGAGCAGTCTCGGCATCGATGTTGACGGCGATTACGAACCCAAATACATTACCATTCGAGGAAAAGGAGACATTCTGGCTGCCCTTCGTAAGGAAGTGAAGAAGGCAGAGAAGATCTATCTGGCAACCGACCCTGACCGTGAGGGAGAAGCGATCTCCTGGCATCTGTATCACGCTCTGAAGCTGGAGGAGAAGAAGGTCTACAGAATCACCTTCAACGAGATCACCAAGAATGCGGTAAAAGAGTCCCTGAAGAACGCACACGAGATCAATATGAATCTGGTAGATGCGCAGCAGGCAAGACGTGCTCTGGACCGTATGGTGGGTTATCGTATTTCCCCTCTGCTCTGGGATAAGATCAAGAGAGGCTTGAGCGCCGGCCGTGTACAGTCTGTTGCACTTCGCATCATCTGCGACAGAGAGGAAGAGATCGATGCTTTTGTTCCGGAAGAGTACTGGACTCTGGATGTGAATCTGAAAGTGAAGGGTGAGAAGAAGCCCATCACAGCGAAATATTACGGTACTTCCAAGAAGGCGACCATCGCAAATGGTGAGGCCGCAGCCAAGATCCAGAAGGAACTGGAAGGCGCAGAGTATCAGGTCAAGGAAGTTAAGGTGGGCGAGCGCATGAAGAAAGCTCCCTTCCCCTTTACCACTTCCACATTGCAGCAGGAGGCCAGCAAACAGCTGAATTTCTCCACCCAGAAGACCATGAGACTGGCACAGCAGTTATACGAAGGCGTTGATATCAAGGGAGAGGGTACCGTAGGTCTGATCACCTATCTGCGTACCGATTCCACCCGTGTTTCCGCGGAAGCAGAAGCTATGGCTGCAGAGTATATCGAGAAGCAGTTCGGTGCAGAATATCTTGCAGCAGAAACAAAAGAGAAAAAGAACGCAGCCAAGATCCAGGATGCCCATGAAGCGATCCGTCCCACAGACTTGAACAGAAGTCCCGTTGTTTTGAAGGATGAACTGCCCAGAGATCTGTTCCGCCTGTATCAGCTGATTTGGAAGCGTTTTGTAGCCAGCCGTATGAGCGAGGCTAAGTATGAGACCACCACCGTCAAGATCGGTGCCGGAAAGCATATTTTCACCCTTTCCGCAGCCAACAGAAAGTTTGACGGTTTCATGAATGTATATATGTCTGATGAGGACAAGGAAGAGGATGGCGTACTGAACAGCAAGCTTACCGCTGACAGCGAGCTTACCTTTGAGTCCTTTGATGCAAAGCAGCACTTTACCCAGCCCCCCGCACACTATACGGAGGCTTCCCTGGTAAAGGCGCTGGAGGAACTGGGCATCGGTCGTCCCAGTACCATTTCTCCTACCATCACCACCATTCTTGCAAGAAGATACGTGGAGAAGGAGAACAAGAATCTCTATGTTACCGAGTTGGGTGACGTGGTAAACCGCATGATGAAGGAAGCATTCCCCACCATCGTGGATGTGAACTTCACCGCAAATATGGAAGCTCTTCTGGATGCTGTAGAAGAGGGAACCGTAAAGTGGAAGACCATCATCTCCAATTTCTATCCCGATCTGGACGAGGCTGTAAAGCAGGCTGAGAAGGACCTGGGCGAATATACCATCGCAGATGAAGTCAGTGACGAGATCTGTGAGGTCTGCGGCAGACAGATGGTCATCAAGTACGGCGCCTTCGGCAGATTCTTGGCATGTCCCGGTTTCCCTGAGTGCAAGAATACCAAGCCCTACTTCGAGAAGATCGGTGTGAACTGTCCCCAGTGCGGCAAGGATATCGTGGTCAGAAAGACAAAAAAAGGCCGCAGATACTTCGGCTGTATCGACAATCCCGAGTGTGATTTCATGTCCTGGCAGAAGCCTGTGAATGAGAAATGCCCCAAGTGCGGAGCTGTCATGATCGCCAAAGGCAAGGAGAATGTATGCTCCAATGAGCAGTGCGGCTACCATGTTTTGTCAGAATTGTCACAAAAATCATAAAATATTTCAAAAAAGATAGTTATTTTTCGTTGAAATGCCGCTTTTGTTATGATACACTATCCATACCGACAGATTTTGCGTTTATTGTACGTTGTTGTTTGCCAGTATACGGAGGATTTTTAGATGAGTAGTGTACAATTGTTGGATAAAACAAGAAAGATAGGAAAATTATTACACAATAACAATTCCAGTAAGGTGGTCTTCAATGACATCTGTAAGGTCATGCGTGAGATCCTGAATTCCAATGTGCTCGTCATCAGCCGTAAAGGTAAAGTGTTGGGTATCGGTGAAGCAGCCGGAGTTGAGCCTATCAACGAGCTGATCAATCAGAACGTGGGCGGGTTTATCGATCCGATGCTGAATGAGAGACTGCTTGCAGTTCTTTCCACCAAGGAGAACGTGAATCTGGAGACCCTTGGCTTCGAGAGCGACAATATCAAACAGTTCCAGGCTATCATCACCCCCATCGAGATCGCAGGTGAGAGACTGGGTACACTGTTTATCTATAAGTGCAAGATCCAGTACGATATCGATGACATCATCCTCTGCGAGTACGGTTCCACCGTTGTAGGGCTGGAAATGCTTCGTGCAGTCAACGAGGAGAGCGCAGAAGAGAGCAGAAAGATCGCAGTTGTGAAATCCGCTATCAGCACCCTTTCCTTCTCCGAGATGGAAGCCATCACCCATATCTTTGATGAGTTGGGCGGCATGGAAGGCATCCTGGTAGCAAGTAAGATCGCCGATCGTGTAGGCATCACCCGTTCCGTAATCGTCAACGCACTGAGAAAGTTTGAGAGTGCCGGCGTTATCGAGTCCAGAAGCTCCGGTATGAAGGGTACTTACATCAAGGTTTTGAACGATGTGGTATTCGAGGAGATCGAAGAACTGAAAAACCAGAAACACTAAGGAAAATCCTTAAAAATAAAGCAGAACCCCCTTGCACAAAGGGGGTTCTTGTGTTATAATGCGATGGTTGTAACTATAAAACACGCTTTCTGATTCGGTAAGGGTGCGTTTTTCTGAGGAAAAGGTACTTACCGGAGCTAACCGCAGTGTAACGCCGCTGCGGCAGAAAAGGAACAGCGGAAGATCAAACCAAATGGAGGTAGAACAATGAGCGTTATTTCTATGAAACAGTTACTTGAAGCAGGTGTTCATTTCGGACATCAGACCAGA
>JAKSRX010000061.1 GCA_024403365.1 Acetatifactor sp.
CTCTTACGATATCGTCAGGATTTACAACATTACCTCTGGACTTGGACATCTTCTCACCGTTGGAACCAAGGATCATACCATGGCTGGTTCTCTTCTGGTAAGGTTCGGGACAAGGAACTTCGCCCTGGTCAAAGAGGAATCTATGCCAGAATCTGGAATACAGAAGATGCAGTGTAGTATGCTCCATACCACCGTTGTACCAGTCAACAGGCAGCCAGTACTTCAGTGCTTCCTTGCTTGCCAGAGCCTCGGTATTGTGAGGATCGGTATAACGCAGGAAATACCAGGAAGAACCTGCCCACTGAGGCATGGTATCGGTCTCACGCTTTGCAGGACCGCCACAGCAAGGACATGCTACATTAACCCAGGAATCCATTGCAGCCAGAGGAGACTCACCGTTATCGGTAGGCTCATAACTTTCTACCTCGGGAAGCATCAAAGGAAGCTCCTCTTCCTTCAGAGGCACGAAACCACACTTTTCACACTTGATAATAGGAATAGGCTCACCCCAGTAACGCTGTCTGGAGAATACCCAGTCACGAAGCTTGAAGTTTGTCTTGCTCTGTCCGATACCCTTCTCGGTAAGGAACTCGATGATCTTTACCTTAGCATCTGCTACAGACAGACCATTCAGGAACTCGGAGTTTACAAGAGTACCTGTTGCAACATCGGTAAATACCTGATCCTGTACACTGACAGGGCTTCCTGCAACAACTTCGATGATAGGAAGGTTGAACTTCTTAGCGAAATCCCAGTCTCTCTCATCATGTGCAGGTACTGCCATGATTGCACCGGTACCATAGGTCATCAGTACATAGTCGGAGATCCAGATAGGGATCTCTTTGCCGTTAACGGGATTGGTAGCGGTGATACCGTTGATCTGTACACCGGTCTTATCCTTTGCAAGCTCGGTACGCTCGAAAGCAGACTTCTTAGCAGCCTGCTCTCTGTAAGCGATCAGCTCGTCATAGTTGGAGATCTCATCCTTGTACTTCTCGATGAAAGGATGCTCGGGAGAGATAACCATATAAGTAGCACCAAACAAAGTATCAGGTCTGGTAGTATAGATACGAAGCTTGTCTTCCTTGCCGGTAAGGCTGAAGTCTACTTCTGCACCGGTAGACTTACCGATCCAGTTCTTCTGGGAAACCTTAACACGCTCGATGTAATCAACGCCGTCAAGCTTATCTGCGTACTCGGTGATCTTTAACATCCACTGGCTCTTAACTTTACGAACAACTTCGGAACCACAACGCTCACAAACGCCGTTTACAACTTCCTCATTTGCAAGGCCGACCTTACAGGAAGTACACCAGTTGATAGGCATCTCAGACTTGTAAGCAAGTCCTGCATTGAACAGTTTCAGGAAGATCCACTGAGTCCAGTGATAGTACTCTACATCAGTGGTATTGATCTCTCTGTCCCAGTCAAAAGAATATCCAAGGGAGTGCAACTGGTTCTTGAAACGAGCCACGTTGTTCTTGGTAACCATCTTAGGATGGATATGATTCTTGATCGCATAGTTCTCGGTAGGAAGGCCGAAAGCGTCCCAACCCATAGGATACAGTACGTTATAGCCCTGCATTCTTCTCTTTCTTGCTACGATATCCAATGCGGTGTAAGGTCTGGGATGACCTACATGAAGACCCTGTCCGGAAGGATAAGGGAATTCAACCAACGCATAGTATTTCGGCTTGGAATAGTCATCGGAAGTCTTAAATGCCTTCTCATCATCCCATACAGCCTGCCATTTTGCTTCCACCTCATGGTGATTGTAAGGTATTGCCATGTTTCTTTCCTCCAAAAAATAAATTAGCCCTTTCGTCTGTATAGAGACGAAAGGGCTGTTGTTCCGTGGTACCACTCTACTTCATGCTATATGCATGCACTTTGGACCGTTAACGAAGTCACCCGCCTGATACTACACACAAAAGCTTCGCATCAGGAACTCCAAGGCCAGTTGGGAATATCTACCTGCCGTCTCACACCAACCGACGGCTCTCTGAAAGTTCAATATTCTTAATACTCCTCTTCAACGTCTGATATTCATAAATATAAAGCATATTCTAATCTGTTTTCAGAACGCTGTCAAGTTGTTTTCAGACCTATTCTTCTACATTGTTCTCAGCAACCTTAGCGGCTCTTGCTGCAACTTCCTTAGCCTGTACATCGGAGGGAGCCTGCTCATAACGAACGAACTCATAAGCATATTCGCCACGTCCACCGGTCATGGAACGAAGATCTGTGCAATAACCGAAGAGACAGCTCATAGGGATGTCTGCTTCGATGATCTGCTTGCCGCCTGCAACAGGGGTCATGCCAAGCACACGGCCACGTCTCTTATTGAGGTCGCCCATGATATCACCGGTATAGGAATCAGGCACAGTAACCTTCAGGTTTGCAATAGGCTCAAGCAGGATAGGCTGTGCTTCCATAAAGCCCTTCTTGAAGGCCTGGATGGTAGCCATCTTAAATGCCTGCTCGGAGGAATCTACGGGATGATAAGATCCATCATACAATACAGCCTTCACGCCAACTACGGGATAAGCTGCCATAGGTCCCTTCAAAACGGATTCCTGAAGTCCCTTTTCTACTGCAGGGAAGTAGTTCTTGGGAACAGCGCCGCCTACAACTTCCTGTTCAAAAGTATATGCACTTTCCAGATCCTCGGAAGGTGAGAAACGCATCTTAACATGACCATACTGACCATGTCCGCCGGACTGCTTCTTATACTTGTATTCTACATCGGAAGTCTTCTTGATAGTCTCGCGGAAAGCGATCTTAGGCTGAGACAGTTCTACTTCTACCTTATACTCGTTCAACAGTCTGCTGACGATGATATCCAGGTGCTGATCACCCATACCATAGATCAGAGTCTGACGATTCTCAGCATCATTCACTACCTTCATGGTAAGATCTTCGTGGCCGATCTTCTGCAGTGCCTGAGAGATCTTATCTACATCAGCCTTATTCTTGGGCTTATATCTCATATAGGTGTAAGGAGTGGAGATCTCGAACTTACCGAACTTGATGGTCTTAGCCTTGGTGGACAGGGAGTTACCGGTTCTTGCTGCGGTCAGCTTAGCCAGCGCACCCAGGTCACCTGCATGAAGTTCGGGAACTTCGATAGGCTTATTGCCCTGAAGCACATAAAGCTTGCCGATCTTCTCCTCGATATCTTTATCTACATTATAGATCACATCATCAGTCTTCAATACACCGGAGTTGACCTTGATCAGGGAATACTTGCCGATGAAAGGATCCACGATGGTCTTCCAGATATAAGCACTCTTTGCCTTGGAGAAGTCGTAATCTGCATGATAGATCTCGCTGGTCTTCATGTCGATACCGGCTACGCTTCTGTTCTCAGGGCTGGGGAAGTACTTAATGATATCGTCAAGCAGTGTATATACGCCCTGGCAAAGAGTATTGGAACCCATTGTCATAGGGAAGATGCTGCAATCACAAACATTGGTACGAAGAGCTGCTCTGATCTCTGCCTCGGAGAAAGTCTCGCCGCCGAAATAACGCTCCATCATCTCTTCGGAAGTCTCTGCAACAGCTTCCATCAGAGTATCTCTGTACTGCTCCAGATAAGGCTTATTGTAATCAGGGATAGCGCAAGGAACTACATCCTTACCCTGCCATCTGTTACCGGTCTCGGATACTACGTTAACATAACCCACAAACTTCTCGTTCTCACGAATAGGCAGGTTGAAAGGAGCCATCTTCTTGCCGTAGGAAGCGGTCATATCTTCCACTACCTGACGGAAAGATGCGTTATCTACATCCATATTGGTAACATAAATGATTCTGGGCAGTTTGTACTTCTCACAAAGTTCCCAAGCCTTGATAGTACCAACTTCGATACCTGCTTTACCGTTGATACAAATGATAGCTGCACCAGCGGCACTGACAGCTTCTTCTACTTCACCAACGAAGTCGAAGTAACCGGGAGTATCGATCATATTGATCTTGTAGCCGTCCCATTCGATAGGAACAACGGTAGTATTGATAGAAAACTGACGCTTCTGCTCTTCCTTGCTATAGTCACTGACGGTATTTCCGTCGCTTACCTTTCCCAATCTGGAAGTAATGCCGGACAGATATGCCATGGATTCTACCAGGCTGGTCTTACCGCTTCCGCCGTGTCCAAGCAAAACCACGTTTCGAATTTTGTCAGTTGTGTAAACTTTCATAAATCTTCCCTCCAATTATGCTGTAATATAGGCAATTTCACGAACTATTGAGAGAATTCTCTTTTGCCTACAAGTATATTTTACTAAACAATTTGCCTTTTTTCAAGTAATTGTTGTATGATTTGTGCATTATTATCAAAAAATTTTCTCAACATTTCTTTGTTGATTTTCACGCGTTAAAGTGATATAGTACAAATTGAACAAATTCGTTCCATGAGGTAAAGAATATGTCTACTACTGTTTGTGGTTTTATCGGTCTGGGTCTGATCGGCGGTTCCATCGCCAAGGCTATCAGATCCGCTCATCCCGAATATGAGATCATCGCATATGATGTCAATACAGAGACCCTTCGTCTGGCAAAAGAAGACGGCGTTGCCGATCGTGTTCTGTTAGAGATCAACGAGGAATTTCACAACTGTGATATGATCTTCCTCTGCGCTCCTGTTCAGAAGAATGACGAAAATCTTCTTCTGGTAAAGCGTTATATGAAGGAAGGCTGCCTTCTGACCGATGTGGGCAGCGTTAAGACTACCATACACGAAGCCATTCATGCCGCAGGGTTGGATCATTGCTTCATCGGCGGTCACCCCATGGCAGGCAGCGAGCGTACCGGTTATATCAATTCCAAAGCAAAGCTTCTGGAGAATGCTTACTATATCCTCACCCCTACCGATGCTGTCTCTGAAGATATGGTTGAAAAGTATCGCGAACTGGTTACCGATATGAATGCACTGCCCATCATTCTTGACTATGCAAAGCATGATTATATCACCGCTGCTATCAGCCATCTGCCTCATGTAATTGCCGCTTCCCTGGTAAATCTTGTCAAAGACAGTGATTCCGAGGACGGCGTAATGAAAATGGTTGCAGCCGGAGGCTTCAAGGATATTACCCGTATCGCATCCTCTTCCGCTACCATGTGGCAGCAGATCTGCCTTACCAATACCGAGAATATCTCCACTCTGTTGAATTCCTACATCGAATCCTTGCAGAAGTTCAAGGATCAGATCGATACCCATCAGAGTGAAGCATTATATAATACCTTTGACAGTGCCAGAGAATACCGCGATTCCTTCATCAATGCTTCCAGCGGTCCTATCAAGCGCTCCTTCAGTTTCAATGTTGACATTGCGGATGAACCCGGTGCCCTGGCTCATATCGCTACTCTTCTTGCAGTCAATAACATTAGTATCAAAAACATCGGCATCACCCATAACCGAGAGTCCGAAGACGGTGTTCTTCGTATCGAAGTATATGACGAAGTGAGCATGAATAAGGCCATCGATAAATTAAAGGCTATGAACTTTGTGATCTACCTGAAAAAATAAGCAAACAAAAAGAAACTCCTTACAGAGTTTCTTTTTTTGTTCTCTTTTTATGAAAATAATGGGATATTCGATAGCTCAGGAAGATTCCCGTGCTTCCGCCCAGTGTATCCAGTAACACATCCGGTATATTGCCGTCTCTTCCGCTTACGAACAATTGATGGATCTCATCAAAAGAAGCTGTCAGCAGGATCCACAGGATCATCAGAATATATATCTTCGCGCTAAACGTCACCCACTGGCTCAACAGAATGTAAAGCAGAACACCGGAAATGCAATACTCGGTAAAATGCGCCAGTTTCCGCACAAAAGTCTCATAACGATCCGCATAGGCATTCTTCTGGATCTCACTCCAATCTGTTTGACCATTCAATGCATCTACCAGTTCCACCGCTTTCATACAGATATCATGGCTTCTGGAACCGGAGACCTCAGCCTCTTCGGAAGAAAAGGAAAACATGGTGCAATATAATAGGATCAACAGCAGTGCAGCCGGTATGGAAATGATCAGTTTCTTCTTCATTACCACACTCCTGCTATTTTGTCAGGTCAGAGACGAACATAGCATCTCCGAAACTAAAGAAACGATATCTTTCACGGATAGCCTCTGCATACGCATTCAGTACATTCTCACGTCCTGCCAACGCGCTGACCAGCATTACCAGTGTTGACTCCGGAAGATGGAAATTGGTGATGAGGCAATCCAATACCTTAAATTTGTATCCGGGATAAATGAAGATCTCTGTATTATCGCTTCCTGCAATGACATTGCCGTTTTCATCCGCAGCGCTCTCTACAGTTCTGCAGCTGGTGGTACCTACACAGATCACTCTTCCGCCTGCGGCCTTGGTATCATTGATCAGCTTTGCGGTCTCTTCGGATACCTGATAATATTCGGAATGCATATGATGATTCAGCACATTGTCTTCCTTAACCGGTCTGAAGGTTCCCAAGCCGACATGCACGGTCACATATGCGCTTCTTACGCCTTTATCCTCGATGGCCTTCAGCAGATCCTGGGTGAAATGAAGTCCTGCAGTCGGTGCCGCAGCACTTCCCTCATACTTTGCATATACCGTCTGATAACGATTCTTGTCCTGAAGTTTGTGAGTGATGTAAGGAGGCAGAGGCATCTCACCAAGCTTATCCAATACTTCCTCCCAGATCCCCTCATACTCAAAGCGGATCAGGCGGTTGCCTTCCTCCACCGTCTCAAGGACTTCTGCGCGAAGCAATCCATCTCCGAATACCAGTCTGGTTCCGGGCTTACATTTCTTACCGGGTTTTACCAGGGTCTCCCACACGTCCTTTTCTCTGCGTTTCAGCAAAAGTACCTCTACATGTGCACCGGTACCTTCTCTCTCCCCGAGAAGTCTTGCGGGAATGACCTTCGTATTATTGAGTACCAGGCAGTCACCGGGATGAAGATATTCAATGATATCACGAAATACTCTGTGTGTAGTCTCTCCGGTGTTTTTATCCAGTACAAGGAGTCTGGAGGAGGTTCTGTCCTCCAGCGGATCCTGTGCGATCAATTCTTCCGGCAAATCAAAATAAAAATCTGATTTTAACAGTTCCATTTACAGATTTGCTCCTTCTGCAAACGCGATATATCCGCGATAAGTTTCATAAACATCCACTTTGCTGGTTGCTTCCCAGGGTGCATGCATATTTAATACAGCAACACCGCTGTCGATCACATTCATGCCGTAAAGCGCAAGAATGTAAGCAATGGTTCCGCCGCCGCCAACATCTACCTTACCAAGTTCAGCGGTCTGATAAGATACATCTCCGTCATCCATAAGTTTGCGGATATGTGCAACATACTCTGCATTGGCATCATTGGAGCCTGACTTACCACGAGCACCGGTAAACTTATTAAATACCATACCGTAACCCATCAAAGCTGCGTTCTTGGTCTCGAAACACTGCTTGTAGGAAGGATCCAGTGCTGCGCTGACATCGGAAGAAAGCATGCAGCTCTTGGACAGACATCTTCTCACGTTCAGTTCACTGTACTCTCCTGCAAGATTCATGATCTCTGCAACCGCATTTTCAAAGAACTTAGACTGCATACCGGTAGCACCTACAGAGCCGATCTCCTCCTTGTCCACAAGGATGCAGCAAACAGTTCTGTCATGCTTCTTCATATCCAGCATAGCCTTCAGAGAGGTAAATGCACAGACTCTGTCATCCTGACCATAGCCAAGGATCAAGGATCTGTCAAAGCCTGCTTCTCTTGCCTTACCTGCAGGAACGATCTCCAGCTCTGCGGAGAGGAAATCATCCTCCTCAAAATCATAAGTCTTCTTCAAAATATCCAGTACGCCGGACTTGATAGCGCTGCGAGCCTTCGCCTTGCCCTCTTCGCTCTCTTTCTCCTCTGCGCTAAGCATAATAGGCTTGGAGCCTACGATCAGATCCAGTGCTTCACCCTCGATCACCTTAGCTGCACTCTTGGTCATCTGATCGGCAGCAAGATGGATCAGAAGGTCAGAGATAAAGAATACGGGATCGTCATCATTCTCACCAACATTCATCTCAATGATGGTTCCATCTTTCTTAACCACTACGCCATGGATCGCAAGAGGCAGGGTCACCCACTGATACTTCTTTACGCCGCCATAATAATGGGTATCCAGGTAAGTATAAAGATGATCACCATCTTCATACATAGGGTTCTGCTTAACATCCAGTCTGGGGCTGTCAATGTGTGCACCCAGGATATTCATACCCTCTGTCATAGGGAGTTTACCGATCTCAAACATAGCGATGGACTTGTTCATCCATACGCTGTATACTCTGTCACCCTTTACCAGCTTCTTACCTTCCTTGATGGCAGTTTCCAGTTCTACATAACCTGCCTTCTCAATGGTATTGACAATGGTATCGATGCACTCACGTTCCGTCTTACCGTTGTCCAGGAAAGTTCTGTACTCCGCACAGAGTTTTTCCAGCTTTTTCAAGCTCTTTTCATCATACTTTTCCCAAGCATTTTTTCTGCTCATATTAATTCCGTCCTTTCAGAATAAAGTCTGTTACTAATACAATATTTTATCCCAAATACAAAGTATTTGCAAGCAAAACGGGCGGCCTCCCAGGGGAAGTCGCCCGCCGTTATTTGCTATTTAGCTTCTCAGATCAATGTCGAGATGGAACTTCAGATTCTTCAGGATCTTCTTTACGAACTTATCAACTGCTTCTCCCTCGAATGCTTCCTCACCGGGAACAAACTTAACGGAGAATGCCATGCTCTTCTTATCCTTAGGGATCTGTCCGCCTTCATATACATCGAAGAGTTTAATTTCCTTAATGTATGCACAGGACTTAGCGATAACGCTCTCAACCTGGCCGCAGGTGATGTTCTTGTCCATAACCAGAGCCAAGTCTCTGCTCTCCTCAGGGAACTTAGGCAGAGGCTCGAAGGTAGCTCTTCTGTCATACAGATCAGCCAGAAGCTTCAGGTCGATCTCCAGATAGTAAGCTGCGGTTCTGAGATCCAGCTGCTCTGCTACTTCATAAGCAACTTTACCCATATAACCGATCTCGATACCCTCACAGCTGATAACTGCAGTCTGATAAGGATGCAGGAAGGTCTTCTTGGTCTCAGCATAATCGAACTTCACGAACAGTGCCTCAGCGATCTTCTCAGCAATACCCTTCAAGGTATAGAAGGTCTCCTTGTCACCGAAAATACCAACGGAAAGTCTCTGTCTCTCGTCGGGATAATCATTCAAAGGAAGCTCCTTGGGAATGAATACATTACCCATCTCATAAAGTCTGCCTTCCAGATTGCCCTTCTTCTGGTTTCTTGCAACTGCATTCAGCATGGAAGCAGCCAGAGTGGTTCTCATGATGGACAGGTCCTCATTGATAGGATTCAGAATTCTGATAGCCTTTCTCTCCAGTGCATCCTCAGGGAAGCGAAGCAGATCCAGGTCTGCGGGAGAGATGAAAGAATAATGAATACACTCATATGCGCCGGTGGTGCAAAGTGCCTTCTTCAGTTTCAGATCCTTCTGCTGCTTTCTGTTCAAGCCACCCATGGTAACCAATGCATCAGGCATGAAAGTAGGGATCACGTGCTCATAACCGTACATACGGATCACTTCTTCTGCAACATCGGGATAGGAATCCATATCCTCTCTGTAAGCGGGAACCTGAATGGTCAGCTCATCACCATTGATGGAAGGATCAAAGTTCAAATTCTTCATGATGCGAAGTACATCTGCTTCAGGCACCTCGATACCAAGAACATCATTTACTTTCTTCAGGCTTACCTTCATCTCCTTAGGCTCGATGGAGTTTCCGGTATTTACATCTACGTGAGTTGCGGAAACCTTACCACAGCCAAGCTCCTCGATCAGGTGAAGTGCACGCTTCATAGCATAAACGGTAGCGTACTCATCTACACCCTTCTCATACTTAGCAGAAGCATCGGTACGCTTACCATGTGCACGGGAAGTCTTACGGATATTGTCACGTGCGAACTTAGCGGACTCGAAAAGTACCTCAGTGGTAGTCTCTCTGATCTCGGAATTCAGACCACCCATAACACCTGCCAGTGCAACAGGCTTTACGCCGTCACAGATCACAAGGTTAGTGGGGTTTAAGGTATACTCCTGAGAATCCAGAGTAACGATTTTCTCGCCTTCAGCGGCGCGTCTTACGTTGATGGCATTGCCTTCAATGTAATCACAGTCGAATGCATGCATGGGCTGACCCATTTCAAGCATTACGTAGTTGGTGATATCAACGATATTGGAGATGGAATCCTGACCGATCAGAGCCAGTCTTCTCTTCATCCACAGGGGTGATTCACCGATCTTAACATCATATACATAGTGTCCGATATATCTGGGGCAAAGGTCGGGTGCATCCACTTTTACCTGGAAACCGTCCTTTACTACTTCTGTTACGGTATACTCGTAGGAAGGCTCCTTCAGCTCTACACCGAGAACAGCTGCCACTTCTCTTGCCAGACCCAGAATGCTCTGACAATCAGGTCTGTTAGCGGTAATGGATACATCGTAAATATAATCATCCAGTCCAAGGATAGGCTTTACATCTGCACCTACGGGGGCATCCTCAGGAAGAACCAGCAGTCCGTTGTAACCTGCGCCGGGATACATATTCTCGCTGACACCAAGCTCTACGCCGGAACAAAGCATACCTTCGGAATCATAGCCGCGAAGCTTGCCCTTCTTGATGGTCATAACGCCTTCTACGGTCTTGTGATCCTTAGCGGTAGCATATACACTTGCGCCAACCAGAGCAAGAGGGAACTTGCCGCCTGCACATACATTATCAGCGCCGCAGCATACCTGGAAAGTACCATATTCGCCTGCATTTACCTTGCAGACATGAAGATGAGTCTCAGGAATTCCTTCGCACTCCTCTACCAAACCTACTACTACCTTGGTAATATCCTTACCAACTTCTACAAGCTCTTCTACCTCGAAACCGCAGGAGAACAGCTTCTTCTCCAACTCCTGGGGAGAAACAGTAATATCAACATATTCTTTTAACCAACTAAGCGGTACTAACATCTTTTTTCTCCTCCTTCTCTATTAGTTGTCATTGATCTGCTTCAGAACACGAAGATCAGACTCGAACAGCAGCTTAATATTATTGATACCGTACTTCAGCATGGTTGCACGCTCAAGACCGATACCGAAAGCAAGTCCGCTGTATTCCTCGGAATCGATGCCACAATTCTCAAGAACCTTCTTGTTTACGATACCTGCACCAAGGATCTCGATCCAGCCGGTACCCTTACAAAGCTTACAGCCCTTACCGCCGCACTCGAAACAGCTGACATCAACTTCTACGGAAGGCTCTGTGAAAGGGAAATAGGAAGGACGAAGTCTGGTGGTGGTTCCATCACCGTAGATCTTCTGTACGAACATATCCAACATACCCTTCAGGTCACAGAGAGTGATCTTCTTATCTACTACAAGACCTTCCATCTGATGGAACATAGGGGAATGTGTTGCATCATCATCGGAACGGAATACCTTACCGGGAGAAAGAATCTTGATAGGGGGCTTCTTGCTCTCCATGGTATGGATCTGTGCTGCGGAAGTCTGAGTTGCCAGCAGGAACTCAGGAGAAAGATAGAAGGTATCCTGCATATCTCTTGCGGGATGATCCTTAGGAGTATTCAGAGCGGTGAAGTTGTAATAATCGTTCTCGATCTCCTTATTCTCAAATACCTCGAAGCCCATACCAGCGAATACATCAATGATCTGATTTCTCATCTGGGTGATGGGATGCAAGTTACCGGTCTGAACCTTCTCTGCGGGCATGGTCACATCGATTCTCTCGCTCTCATAACGCATCTGAAGTTCTTTTTCCTTCAGCTTCTCATCCAGTTCAGAGAAACACTTCTGTGCCCACTCCTTCAATTCATTGACACTCTTACCGAAATTCGCACGCTCTTCGGGAGCAATGTTGCGCATTTCCTTCATCAACTGGCCGATCTCACCGGTCTTGGAATCCAGGAACTGTTTTCTCAGTTCGAAAGCTGCTGCTCTGGACTCGGCATGCTTTTCAATGCCGTCAAGAATCGCCTGTTTGATGTTTGCTAATCTCTCGTTCATCTTTATCCTCCTTAATGATCCGAAACTACAAAAAATGCAGTCTATCCATATTTTTGTGCATTAAAAAATCCCATGCACATTGTGCATGGGACGAATTTACATTCCGCGGTACCACCCATATTCTCTGTCATCGACAGAGCTCTCTAAAACGACTAACGCGCGCTAACGTCTGAAGCTAAAGGATCATAGATCTTTCACCTCAGCAACTCCGGTGGGAAATTCAAGCGATCATCTGAACCTGAGAAAACTTGCAGCCGGTGATTTTCTCTCTCTGTCGGAAGATAATGCTCTACTGTGCACCTTCAATGTCTTTGTTTATTCTGCTATTTGATTAGTTTAATAACTTTTAAACGAAATGTCAAGCATTAACATTTTTTGTATTAACATTTAACATTTCTTTTCTGCGGAAATATTACGATAATGATTCAAATATGCGCCAAACAGCATGATATACATACAGAAATACATCCACAAAAGCGCAATGATCACAATGGACAGGCTTCCGTAGAGGCCGTAGCTATTGTACTGCAGATAGATGGAAAATCCCCAGGAATAGATGCTCCATCCGATGGCGGAAAACATCGCCCCGGGTATCTGTTGTTTGAATTTCAGTTTTCTGTCCGGTACATAAGTATAGATCGCAGCAAAAAACAAAGTGAGGATGCCCCACACAACGATGAATCTGAAATTCATCAGGAATGATACAAAGATGTGCAAAGGTGGAAATCTATGCAAAGCCAGATCTACCAATTGATTACCG
>JAKSRX010000062.1 GCA_024403365.1 Acetatifactor sp.
TCACATCTTTATTCGACTGTCAACAACTTTCTTTAAAAACTTTTTTGAAGTTTTTGCAACTTCATATTCAGTTCTTCGTTTCAGCTCTCTGCCTCAACGACAAGACTGAGTATAGCACCCTAAAATAGGAATGTCAACACTTAAATTCACTTTTTTTTGTGATTTTTCTACAATTTCCAAAATAGCCGAAAAACCCTTGATTTTACTGGGTTTTTCGGCTATTTTGCTATATTTCACAGTACCGATTTTACAGTATACAGCACATTTTTCTTTGAATTGTCTTAATTATCCGCACATTTTACGTATTCTTTCAGCTTATTTGCTTGAAATCACATAATCGGCATATTTCTCTGCATCTTTTCGGCTGCAATGGGTCTTGATCCTGGTTCCTTCCGGCAAGTGTTCCTGCTCCGCTACCGTACTATGTTCGCAGAAATAGGAATAGATATCTCCTCTTAGATAGGGAATCATAAACTCCGCTTCTATATAGTCGCGAGATACAACAGACTTGATCAGATCGACGCGTTCTTCCAGCCCGATCTGCTTTCCTGCAGCCATATATATCGTATGATCCACCACTTTGGGGATCTCTCTCATATCGCATTTGTCTGCTTTATTATATACGATGATCTGTGGGATATCTCCTGCGCCAAGTTCTGCCAGTGTTTCTGCGGTCACCTCCATGTGCTGCTTGTAATGTTCATCAGAGAAATCCACTACCTGCACCAGGAGGTCCGCATATCTTACCTCGTCCAGTGTGGAGCGAAAGGCTTTTACCAGGCCATGAGGCAATTTGTGAATAAAACCGACCGTATCCGCCAGATAAAAAGGCTTCTTGTCTCCGGTCTCAATATTTCTGATATTGGTATCCAATGTAGCGAAAAGCATATCCTTCTCCAGGACAGTCTTCTCCTTATTGGTTCCGTAAGCACTCACCAGCTGGTTCATGATGGTAGATTTGCCCGCATTCGTATATCCTACCAGTGCCACCTGGGGAATTCCGGAGCGATCTCTCCTCTTTCGCATGGTATCGCGGTTATTGCTTACTTCTTCCAATTCCTTCTTTAATTCACTGATCCTGTGCTCGATCTTTCTTCGATCCAGTTCCAGTTTTGTCTCACCGGCACCTTTATTACTCATGCTGCCGCCGGTACCACCCTGTCTGCTCAGGTTATCTCTCATACCGATCAGTCTGGGCAGCATATACTGCAATCTTGCAGTCTCTACCTGCAGTTTCGCCTCTTTTGTCTTAGCACGCAGGGCAAAGATATCCAGGATCAGATTGGTTCTGTCCAAAACCGGCAGGTCCAGTTCATTTCCCAGATTTCGGATCTGGGAAGGATTCAGCGCATTATCAAATACCACTTCCTCCGCGCCCATGGCTGCCGCATAGGTTTTGACCTCCGCCACTTTACCGGTACCGATATACAATGCCTTATTGACGGCATCCATTTTCTGTACTATTACACCTACCACTTCTTTGTATGCTGCTTCCGCAAGGCTCCTCAATTCCTCCATGGAATGAGCGAAATCCTGCTCCTCCCCGGTATCAACGCCTACAAGCAGCACCTTGGTAGTCACTATTTCTTCAAAATCTTCTCGCATAGACTCCTCATAATACTTTCCGTCTAGTACTCACACTGCTCCAATTCGAACCAGAAACGGACTCCGTTCTGATAATTCTCCACGCCATATCCTTGATGCAGGCTTTCCATCAATGCTTTTACGATGGAAAGGCCGATGCCGCTTCCACCGTATTCCCTGGTTCTGGCCTTGTCTACCTTATAGAATTTTTCCCCGGGATGAGGGAGGCTCTCCTCGGGGATCGCCTCACCGGTATTAAAGACAGACACACGTGCCACCGAATCGTGTTTCTCTATCTTCAACACGATCTTCTTCTCTCCGCTGCAATGATGTACTGCATTGGAGAAGTAATTGGTCAGTACTTCCTCGACTATCATACGATCGCCCCACACATAGCAAGGCTCATAATCATTCATTATCACTTCCATATCGTTCTGATCCGCTAACATACGGGCAGATGTCAGGAAAGTCCCCATCATCTCCGTCAGATCAAAACGCTCCAGATTCACCACTTCACTGCCGGATTCAATCTGGTTCAAGCTCATGAGTTTCTGCACCATATTGTGCATCTTTCGCGCTTCATCCATGATCACTTCGCAGTAAAAGGCTCTGCTCTCGGGATCGTCGCTGACACCTTCCGACAATCCTTCCGCATACCCCTGGATCAGGGCAATAGGAGTTTTCAGTTCGTGAGATACATTGGCAAGAAACTCCCGTCGCATCTCATCGATCTGCTCCTTTTTCTCAATATCTTTCATCAATTCATTGTTGGCTGTTTTCAGTTCTGCGATGGCTTTTTCCAAAGACTCGGAAAGCTTGTTGATATTGCTTCCCAGCATACCGATCTCATTCTTTTCCTTGCCGTCGTATTTTGCCTCAAACTGCAGACGAACCATCTGCTCACTGATATCGCTGAGCTTCTTGATCGGTCTGGAGATCTTACCTGCAGTAAGCCAGAAGATCACGGCTCCGATCAGGGCGCACAAGACCCCTGTATATAAGAAGAAACGGTTTGCCACCGCAACACTCTCCCTGATACTTTCAATGGGAGTTCTCATAATAATAGAAACGCCGTCACTAAGTCTGCCGAACATGATCAGAGACTCTCCTCTGCCCTGGTTCACCATCTCGATGACATACTCAGAAGTCTCTTCCATAGTCTGACCGGGTATCTCCTTTTGTCCGAACAGGTAGCGATACAGGTCCTGCTCCAGTTCTCTGCCGCCGTTGGCAGATTCATACCGCATCTGCGCATTGGAATCCATGACACAGACCGTGACATTGGACACCGTACACACGCGGTTCAGTTCTTCCACAAACGCTTCCGACGTGTAATTATCCTGATTTGCTGCCTGAGCGATGACCTCGAAAGCATTTCTGATGACCTTGGTCTTATCTGCAATATAGAATTTTTCCAGGAACAAATTATTGATCAGCAGCGAAAGCGCAACGGTCAGAGCCATCAGCCCGATGAAGGTCAGCGCCAGCTGTCTTCTGATAGATCGTCTCACTCTGCTGCCTCCAATTTATATCCAACGCCCCAGATGGTCTTGATCAGGTCGCCCTTCTCTCCCATCTTGCTTCGCAGTTTCTTTACATGGGTATCGATGGTTCTGGCATCTCCGTAATAGTCATAATCCCAGACATGATTCAGGATCTTCTCACGGGATAATACCACGCCGCGATTTTCCACCAGATAATCCAGCAGTGCAAATTCCTTGTTGCTCAGCTCTATAGGCTGACCGTCGATGGTCACCTGATACGCCTGCTTGTCAATTGTGATGCCGCAGCATTCGATCTTCTCTTCCTCCTGCTGATTCAGACGACGCAGGATCGCTTCCACATGGGCCACCAGGATCTTAGGGCTGAAGGGCTTGTTGACATATTCATCCACACCCAGAGAATATCCCTTCAGTGCATCCTTCTCATCTGCTCTGGCGGTGAGCATGATCACCGGCACCTTGGAAAAATTCCGAATCTCCTTCAGAGTCTCCCAACCGTCCAACTTCGGCATCATTACATCCAGTATCACAAGTGCAATATCCTTCTGTTCAAAGAAAAGTTCCAATGCTTCCTCACCATCGCCGGCTTCCAGTACTTCGAAATTGCTTCGTACCAAATAATCCTTGATCAGTTTACGCATTCTGCTCTCATCATCCACAACCAACACTTTTAACATTCTCATGGTGACCACATCCTTTCAACAGTTATCATACATTGCAATTGTGTCCGCAATGTGAAAAAACATAATAAAAAAGACCTGAAAACAAAAAGTTTTCAGGTCAAGTGGACTAGATGGGGGTCGAACCCATGTCCGAAGGATAATTCCCTGTCCTTCTACGAGTGTAGTTTGCCTTTTAACATTCCCTCTGCCTGCCGGGGGCGAACGCCCTGCAGGTTTCAGTAGCTTCATGATACGCCCGCTGTCTCAAAGCTTTGACAGTGTCGTTTCCCACGTAGTCGAAGCCAGGTTCCCTAAGCGTGGGTGCTCAGGGTCTGACTGCCGCCATTAGGCAGCGTATGCTAAATTATCGTTAGCGTTTATTTTTAATTTGGCCATTTAACGCATTACCATGCGACTCGCTTCTCCAGCTGCATACCCCCCGTCGAAACCAGTACTAGCCCTTAGTTTACACGAGGTGATTGCCTCAAGCATTTGTAAGTATACCGATGCCTACCCCTTTTGTCAATAGGGATAAACCAGCGGTTTCATCTGAAACTTTCGCGTCATTTATTCACTTTTCGCAGCGTCTTACAGGTTCTTCACCTTGAATTCACGCTCAAACTCGCGGCGCAGGTCCTTCTTGGCACTATCCTCTCTCTTATCGTAGAGTTTCTTACCTCTTGCAAGACCTACTTCCACCTTCACCCTGCCTTCTTTGAAATAGACCTGCAGGGGGACCAGAGTAAATCCTTTCTCTGCGATCTTGCCGGCCAGCTTGTTGATCTCTGCACGATGCATCAGAAGCTTCTTCACGCGAAGGGGATCTCTGTTAAAGATGTTTCCCTTCTCGTAGGGGCTGACATGCATGCCGTAGACATACATCTCACCGTCCTCGATTCTGATGAAAGCTTCCTTGATGCTGCATTTGCCCATACGCAGGCTCTTGACCTCGGTGCCGTGCAATGCCACACCGGCCTCATAGGTCTCATCAATAAAAAAGTCATGGAAGGCTTTTTTATTGTTGGCAATCAACTTAACAGACTCTTTCTTCTGAGCCAATGGTATCACCTTACCTTTCTATACTAGTCCTCCACCAGGGAGAAATCGATGGTCTTTAAGAACATATCGCAATTATCTACACGTACCTTCACCGGCATGCCGGGTCTGAAGGTACGTCCGGTAGCCTCACCGACCATCTCATAATTCTTTTCATTATAATAGTAGTAATCACCGGAAAGCTTCGACACGTGCACAAGTCCTTCCACGGTGTTGGGCAGTTCCACATAGATGCCCCAGGCTGTAACGCCGGACACAACGCCCTCGAAACATTCTCCGATATACTGTTCCATATACTGAACTTTCTTCAGTTTGTCAGTCTCACGCTCCGCCTCGTCCGCTCTGCGCTCCAGTTCGGAAGAAGATTTTGCGATGGCAGGCAAAATATCTCGATAATGATCGATCCTCTCTTCCTTCAGGCGGCCTCTGAGCTGTTCCTTGATGATCCTGTGGATCTGCAGATCCGGATATCTACGAATGGGGGATGTGAAGTGACAATAATATTTGCACGCCAAGCCGAAATGGCCGGTACACTCTGTACTGTACTTCGCCTGCTTCATGCTGCGCAAAGTCAGTCTGCTGATCATGGCTTCCTCGGGAGTACCTGCTACCTTGGCAAGCAATTTCTGGATCTCCTTGGGATGCACTTCATCGTTTCCCACCTTGCTGCCCTTCTTGCTCATGGACTTCATATAATATCCATAGTTCTGGATAAAAGTAGACAACTGCTTCATCTTCTCCGGATCAGGCACATCATGCACTCTGTACACGAAAGGAAGTTCCATCCAATAAAACTGCTGTGCCACGGTCTCATTTGCCGCCAGCATGAAGTCCTCGATCAGATCGGTGGCTACATTTCGCTCATAGGGCTTGATGGCGATGGGATTTCCCTCTTTATCCAAAGAGATCTTGCACTCGGGGAAATCAAAATCGATGCTGCCGCGCTTGCTTCTCTTCTTGCGAAGGATCGCTGCCAGATCTTTCATCTCCACAAACATGGGGACCAGTTCCTCATATTCAGTATAGTCTTTTTCGGGATCCTGCGCAACCGCTTCCCCCTTTGCAAGAGCTTCTTCTCGCTCCAAAAGTTCCTTCACCACGGTATAAGACATTCTCTTATTGACATGGATGACCGATTCACAGATCTCGTGGTCCAACAGTTCGCCGCTTAAGTCAAAAGTCATCAGGCAACTCAGTGCCAAACGGTCCTCCCCCTGATTCAGGGAACAAATTCCATTGCTGAGGGCATGAGGCAGCATAGGGATCACGCGGTCTACCAGATAGACACTGGTGCCTCTCTTGATCGCCTCTCTGTCCAGTGCAGAGCCTTCCTGCACATAGTTGGTCACATCCGCGATATGCACACCAAGATGATACTTGCTGCCATCAAAGGAAACACTGACCGCATCATCCAGATCCTTGGCATCCTCTCCGTCGATGGTCACCATAGTAAGGTCACGGAGATCTCTTCTGCCTGCTCTGTCAGCCTCGCTGACTTCTTTTGCCACACGCTCCACCTGGTTCATTACCTTCTCAGGGAATTCCATGGGAATATCGTGAGCCTTCACTATAGAAAGGATATCTACACCGGGATCATTGATATGTCCCAGGATCTCTACGATCTTACCTTCAGGATTGCGCTTATTATTGCCGTAGTCCGTGATCTCACAAACTACCTTGTGACCGCTGACCGCTCCCTTGGAACGCTCCACCGGTACGAAGATATCTCCGGAAAGCTTTGCAAGGTCCGGGATCACAAAGCCGTAGTGTTCCTTACTTTTATCATAAGTACCCACTACCTGTGTGATACCTCTGGCAATGATCTTTACCACCTTGGCTTCCTTGCGTCTGCCGCTGCTTGCGGAAAGCAGAGCGATCTCCACAGTATCCTTATGGAAGGCACCATTCACCATATCCTCGGGGATAAAGTAATCTTCCTCCTGACCCTCGACCTCTACGAAACCGAAGCCTTTCGCATTGCTGATGAAAGTACCGGTCAACAGTTTTCCGTTGAATTTCATATACTTTCCCTTCAAGGTCAGCGTCAGTTTACCTTCTGCCATCAGTTCCTGCAAAATATCCGCAAACTCTCCCCTGTCCTCCTTGGAAACCTGCAAAAGCATAGCAAGTTCCTTCTCTTTCATAGGAACGTATACGGGATCATTTACCAGATCTACGATTATTTTCTTTCTTTTCTCTCTGTTATTCTTTTCTGCCAATAGTATCACCTCCTTAACGGGCATTCATGTACGCTCGGGCGAAATCAAATGCTCACCACGTTCGCTCTTGATTTCCTACCTTGCTAACAAAAAACACTCTTGTGAATCATCACAAGAGTGTTCGGTATAAACTAGATCACATTCAAATTGAGGACAACTGCGAGAACCATGAAGAGGATGACCAGATACTTGGTGATCTTCACCATACGGCCTTCCATGGAACGACCTTTGTTCTTACCCCAGTAGGATTCAGCAGCGCCTGCGATGGAACCAAGTCCGTCGGACTTACCTTCCTGCATCAATACCAACACAACAAGTGAAATACATACTATAATAAAAATGATTGTTAACGTAATTCTTAATGCTCCCATTTCACACCTCCTAATGTCAAGCAGATTATACTATATCATATCGATAGTAAAAAGGCAAGGATATTTTTACCGGTTCCAAAGAGCATACTCACAAGTATAAGGCACATCCGACAGCACTGACTTAACTGCCTCCTCTGTATCTGCCGCAAGCAATTTCACATTGGTGTAGACCACATCTGAAATATCGTCTTCTCCCACTACAAAACTGCCGCGCAGGAAATTCCCAAAGCCCTCTTTGCTGACGCTCACATAGGGATTGCGGTAATAGGTTTTACCTTCCTTCTCATACTGATGATAATACGCCTCATTCTTAGCCATAGCAAAAGTTCTAAATGTACTGCATACGGAACCGGCCTTGGCATCCACTGTACTCATCTGTCTGACCTGCCCGCCGATGTAATCATAATAGACATATTTGCCACTGCTGTAACCGGAAAGGCTCACGGAAAGACCGCTATTCGTCAGAATATATCCTCGGCCAAAATCTTTCGCCTCCAGAACCGGCACTACGATTTTAAGCATATACGCATCTTTCAGAAGATTACAATCCAGGAAGTCACTGCTTACTTCCAGTTCTTCGCAGAGTTTCAGGTACTTATCGGAAACGGAAAATGTCACAGTTCTGTTGCTCTCATCAAAAGTAAGACTGAAATTCTCAAGATCTGCGGTAGCCTCTGCCAGTCTTCCGATCCTGTCTGCCTCATCTGCATTGAACAGTGGGTCAAAATCCTCAGCATCCTGCAGGATCAGAATGGAATACCAATATTGATACAAACTTCCCGCAAAAATATTATATCCCTTCTCCTCCAGAGTCTTCGCATAAGCGTCCTGAAGCACGGCGAACAATTCCTCGTTTACGGAAACCGGTGTATTCAGATTGTGATTGATACTTGCCAGATTGGGGAATCCGTTATATTCCGTGTTGGGATCCAACAGCTTATAGGCACGCTGTAAAGTAGTGCTGTATGCCTGCTCTGCCTGTCGAAGTTCTTCCTTGATATCATCGCTCTTACCGCTGAAGAAGCAGTGGAATTCGATACCATCCCCGTAAAGGGGTGCCGTCTCGTCTACCGTCTCCGTGATGGTATAGAAACCTTCCGCTTTCTTGCCCATATTAGTGATACCTATAGCAAAGAAAATGATCGCCACCAGAATAGCAATAATAAACAGAGCGGTTCGGATGGGCAAATGTTCTGATGATACTACAATGTTTTCGTCTTTCATACTGATATAAAATAACGAATCGCCGCGAAACGATTCGTTATTTTCTCCATACTTTATTGTTCTCCGAAACGGATCTTTTTGTACTCTTCGATCTCCTTGGAGTTACCGAATACCATATGGCCATTACCCAGATCAACCAATTCAGGCTTCTCTGTCTCATAGTCATGCATGGAAGGATCGTAAACAAGAAGCTTCTTGTCTCTCTCGATCATAGGATCGGGTACAGGGATCGCAGAGATCAATGACTTGGTGTAAGGATGCAGAGGGAAATTGAAGAGTTCTTCGGACTCAGCGATCTCCATGATGCGTCCCTTGTAGATAACTACGATTCGGTCACTGATAAAACGTACGATGGAAAGGTCATGTGCGATGAAGAGATAGGTCAGACCTCTCTCCTTCTGGAACTTCTTCAGCAGATTCAGAACCTGCGCACGGATACTTACATCCAGTGCGGAGATAGGCTCGTCTGCGATGATGAACTCAGGCTCCATTACGATGGAACGTGCCAGGCCGACACGCTGTCTCTGTCCGCCGGAGAACTCGTGAGGGTAACGGGTTAGATGCTCAGGGAGCAGGCCAACCTCTTTGGTAATATCCTCAACCTTTTTCAGACGATCCTTCTTGTCCTTGAACAGGTGGAAGTTATACAGACCTTCGGAAATAATATACTCGATAGTTGCTCTCTCATTCAGGGAAGCGGAAGGATCCTGGAAGATCATCTGGATCTTACGGATGACCTCTCTGTCTTCCTTTCTGGAGAGTTTGCCGGAAATTCTCTTTCCGTCATAAAGGATCTCACCTGCAGAGCAGGGATTGATTCTGACGATGGCACGTCCCACGGTAGTCTTACCGGAACCGGATTCGCCTACCAGGGAAAGAGTCTCGCCTTTGTAAATGTCAAAGCTTACGTTATCTACTGCCTTGAAGTGCTTCTTGCCCTTCTTGAAGACAACATCCAGATTTCGGATGGATAACAGGACTTTCTTTTCATTCTGTTCCATGTTTAACCCTCCTGTCCGAAATCCACGTAGGATTTAAGCATTTTCTCATGTAAGTTGCGGATGTTCTCAGGTGTCTCCACCTTGGGAGCTCTGGGATCCAGCAGCCAAGTCTTAGCAAAGTGTGTCTCGCTTACCTGGAATACAGGGGGCTCCTTCACGAAATCAATTGCCATCGCGTACTGATTACGAGGTGCAAAAGCATCGCCCACGATCTTGTTGTACAAAGAAGGCGGTGTTCCGGGAATGGAGAACAGCTCTGTACCTCTCTCAGCCAACTGAGGCAGGGAGGACAAAAGTGCCCAGGTATAAGGATGTCTGGGATCGTAGAAGATCTCCTCTGCGGTACCGACCTCAACGATCTGTCCGCCGTAGATAACTGCTACTCTCTCAGCGATATTTGCTACAACACCCAGGTCATGGGTAATGAATACGGTAGTAAAGCCCAGTTCCTTCTGCAGATCTTTGATCAGTTTCAGGATCTGTGCCTGAATGGTAACATCCAGTGCAGTGGTAGGCTCATCACAGATCAGGATCTTAGGCTGACAGGAAAGTGCGATAGCGATAACGATACGCTGTCTCATACCACCGGAATACTCGAAGGGATAATCATCGAATCTGGTCTCGGGATTAGGGATGCCAACCTTTCTCATGATGTCGATGGTTCTCTCTTTTGCTTCCTGGTTGGTGCACTTCTGGTGCTTCAGGATAACTGTCATGATCTGCTTACCGATGGTAATAACAGGGTTCAAGCTGGTCATAGGATCCTGGAATACGGTTGCAATTCTGCATCCGCGGATCTGCTGCCAGTCATTGGTGTACTTGATCTTAGCACAGTCGATAATAGCATAACCGTGAAGGATCTCGTTCTCCTCATCGATGGAACGGAACTCCACACGGAAAGCAGCAACTTCGAAGATCTTGTTCAATACCTTAGGATCATTCAGGTCCTCACCGGCACTCATTGCCAGTTTGAAGGCATTCTTCAGTTTGCCCATAAATTTGATCTGATCTCTGAAGGGATATCTTCCGATGGAAAGCAAGATCTCATAGGCGATTCTTTCGTTTCTCTCGATCACACTCTTCTTAAGGCCGTTAGGAGTTCCCTCCTCATCAGCCTTGGCGATCTTCTCCTGGCGAAGCTTCTCCAGGTCCTCGATCACCTTCTTGTCGCCATTTACCTTCTCGGTATTTGCCAGATATTCCTGACGATGCTTCTTCTCCAGTGCATCGCGCTCTTCTACCAGTTTCTTATACAAAGCCTGGTACTCAGCGATCTTCGCCTGGGTCTTCTCGATCTCAGGGGCATCCTCTGCGCTCTTCTTATCCAGAGTCCACAGATAGTTGGTTGCATCGATAGCGCTTTCCTCTGCGTCCTTGATCTTAGCGGCATAATCTGCAGCGACATCCTCTGGCAGGGTCTTGGAGCACTGGATATCATTCTTTTTCTGCTCGATCTTAATATACTCGGCAGCACCACGCTCTAGTACGGAATACTCATTGAGCATGTTCTTTAGTTTCTCAACAGTCTTCTTATTTCTGGGTGTGAGTTTTACCTCTGTCTTGGAGATCTCGTCATCGGAAAGGATGATGGAACCGTTGGAAATATAACCGTTGGAATCCAACATGCCCGCGAAGGTCTTGGTCAGTACGGACTTACCGGAACCGGACTCACCTACGATTGCCAGAGACTCGTGCTCATATACATCCAGGGAAACGTTACGAATCGCAGTTAAGGTTCTGCCTCGAACGTTAAATTTAACATCTACATCTTTCAGTGAAAGAAGAACTTTTCTGTCTTTATAATCGTTCATATTTCACCTCACTACATCATATGTGTTCTGGGATCAGAAGCATCTGCCAGGTTCTGTCCGAGCACATAAAGAATAATTGTTATGATAGAAGCAATTGCTACAGGAGGCCAGAATGCCCAAGGGAAGGTAAGGAATCCGGTCTGTGCCTGCTGGATCATACGACCCAGGGAAGGAATGCTTGCGCTCAAGCCTACTCCGATGTAGGAAAGGAATACTTCCATGGAGATGTAGGAAGGCAGCTCTGTAGCCAATACAGTTACAATAACTGAGGTCAGGAAAGGCAGAATGTTCTTGTTGATCACACGGCCTACGGGAGTTCCTAAACATCTGGATGCCAGGGAGTACTCACGGTCACGGATGATCATAACCTGGGTACGGAAGAAATATGCAATACTCAGCCATCCGGTAATGGTCAATGCGAAAATGAAAGGCCAGAAACCGGAGCCGATAATATAAACCAATACGGAGATCAGAAGGATGTAAGGTACGTTTGCAATGATGTTATAAACTACGATCATTACGGTATCCACCTTCTTGGAATAACCCCATACCGCACCGATAATGATACCCAGTACCATATTGATAGTCGCACAGATAACAGCAAGAAGCAGGGATGTTCTTGCGGATGCGGCGG
>JAKSRX010000063.1 GCA_024403365.1 Acetatifactor sp.
ATCTTCACAAGACTGAGCCTTATGTATACGGCCAGATGATCGGTGGTAAGGATGCAGGTTCCGATATCGGCAAGCCCGGCAACCACTTCGGTCAGGGTAAGAACTCCTGGCTGACCGGTACCGCTGCTTGGAACATGGTTGCTATCTCCCAGTACATTCTGGGTATCCAGCCTGACTTTGATGGTTTGAAGGTTGATCCTTCTATTCCTTCTGCCTGGGACGGACTTACCGCAACCCGTCAGTTCCGTGGTGCTGTATATAACATCACCGTTAAGAACCCTGATCATGTATGTAAGGGTGTTAAGTCCCTCGTTGTAGACGGCGTAACTATTGAAGGAACCGTAATTCCTTACGTAGCAGGCAAGACCGCTTACAATGTAGAGATCATCATGGGTTAATAAGATCCAAATCATAAAGAGAAGGCTGTCGCAAAGCGGCAGCCTTTTTTGTGTGCTCTTCTATCTCCTCTTTCTATTTTCAGGCAAACAAAAACCCCCGGCTCTCGCGAGCCAGGGGGATTTGTTATTTTTGTTGAGTTTCTTCCGATTAACCCTTTACGGAACCAAGCGCAACACCGGCGATGATGTACTTAGAAAGCAGGAAGTAAACAACGAACAGAGGTAATACGGTAAGTGTCAATCCAAGGTAGATTGAACCGTACTCAGTTCTGTAGATATCACCTTTCAGCAAGGATACCATGATAGGCATGGTGTACATCTCTTTCTTTGTCAGCAATACCATGGGCATGAACAATGCATTCCAGGTATTAACGAAACAGAAGATACCCTGTGTAGCGATAGCAGGCTTCATAATAGGAAGTGCAATACGGTTGAAGGTGAAGAACTCACCTGCACCGTCGATACGTGCAGACTGAATGATTTCCTTTGAAAGCGAAGGCTCCATGTACTGCTTCATAAAGAATACAGTTGAAGAAGCTGCGATTGAAGGAAGGATCAGAGGCAGGAAGTTGTTCTGCAGACCAACCTTGTAAATCATCTGGTAGAAACCGATGGTAACAACGGTCTGAGGAATCATCATAACTGCCATAATGAAAGTGAAGAATGCTCTCTTCAGCTTCCAGTCATAAATAACGATTGCATATGCTGTCAGAGTTGAGAAGTAAACAGCAAGCAGGGTAGCACAGCCGGCAACGATCATAGAGTTCATGAAACCTCTCCAAGGGTTGAAAGCCTTACCAAGCAGAATGTTTAAGTTATTCATGAAGTAGGTAGAAGGAAGCAGTGCAACTGCTCTCTCCTGAATTTCATAGGTTGAACGTGTAGCGTTCATGAGCATTGTCCAGAAAGGGAAAATACTCAGTATAGTTAACAGAATACAGAGCACATAAACAAGTGCGGTTCCAATCGGCGACTGGCCGGTTCTTCCTTTTTTCATTTATTTGCCCTCCTGTTCTTTCATTTTCTTCTTGTAAGCCTTTTCCTGAGCCTTGATGATCTTATGAAGAGCAGCCTCGTCCTTATCACGCAGCATGTAGAAGAGAATAGCTGCGAATACAGCGATGATCAGGAACAGAATGATGGAAGCAGCAGCTGCCTCGTTGTACATATATGCACCTGAGAATGCCTTCTTGTAAATGAAGATCTGAGCGGTACGAGTAGCATCTGAAGGGCCACCGTCCAAATACAGCTTAGGAATATCGAACATCTGCAGACCACCGATTAATGAAGTAACCAGTGTGAACAGCATAATGGTCTTAAGGTTAGGCAGAGTTACATAGATGAACTTCTGGAATCCGCTTGCGCCATCGATATCAGCAGCCTCGAAAATATCAGGGCTGATACCCAGAATACCGGAAATCAGAACGATCATTGTGTAGCCGTACCACATCCAGAACTGGATGAATGCAACAGTCATCTGAGCTGCCTTACCATCTACTGCAAAGTTGTAGGACTCTTTCAATACACCTGTTGCAATGAGGATATCATTGATGGGTCCCTTAGGATAAGAGAACAATGAGTAGAACAACATAGCTACGGTAGCAGCTGTGATGATGTTAGGCATGTAGAAAATAACTTTGAAGAAGCCCTTGCCCTTCAGCTTCATACGGTCGTTAGTAAACCAAGCTGCAAGTAAAAGTGCAAGACCAATCTGAGGAATGAAGTTCCAAATCCACATTTTGAAAGTATTGCCAAGAGATTTCTTAAACAGAGCATCACTTAGAATTGACTTAAAGTTTCCGAGAGGATCTTCCAAAATATGAACAGAGTCGGGGATCATACCCTTCATATCAGTGAAACCGATAAACAGAGTATAGATGACCGGATAGAGCATAAAAATTGCAAATGCAATCATGAAAGGAGCTGCGAAAATATAGCCCCATTTAGCATAGCTGAATCCTTTTTTCTTCAAGATTCCACCTCCAGATAAAAATAGGGCAGACGGAGAAATCCGTCCGCCCCATGGTATTTAGTATTTTAGAGATTATTCAGCATCGATACCAAGGTCAGTCTTAACCTTTGCCTTGAATGCCTCAATAGCCTCGTCACGAGTGGTGTTGCCTGCAGCGTAGTTACGAACTGCATCTCTCCATGCGGAGTTGATGGTCTCGTCGTACTGGGTCAGGTTTCTACCATTTGCATACTGGTTAGCAGGTACGAAGTAGTCGAACATGTTCTGGCCAGCGAGGAAGTCAAGCTCACCGTTGGACTTGCTCATAACAGTACCGGAACATACAGTATCCTTGGTACCGCCTTCGCCGTTCAGAGTGCCGTTTGCCCACATGTACTGCAGGGAGTTCTCATCGGAATCAAGAGTGATCCAAGAGATGATGTCCTTAACGATGCTCTTCTTGTAGTTAGGAACGTCCTTATTAGCAAGTACCCAAGTACCGCCCCAAGAGAAACCTACAGGAGAGTTACATACGCCCCAGTCACCGTAGGTGCCTTCGCCGGGCTTAGATCCGCCAGAGTTACCAGCCATTACATAGTTGATCAACCAAGCAGGTCCGAAGAAACCAAGAACCTTCTTAGAACCGGTCTCAGCCATATCAGCGTACCAAGCTTCTGTCCAGTCTGTGGTATCGTTATGATAATCGTTGTCCTTTAACTTCTTAGAGATGTCAAGGAATGCTTCTCTCTTAGGATCGATGTGAAGCTTGCCATCTACGAGCCAACCGGTATCGGAGCTGTTCTCGATTGCGTGCCAGATATCACCATCACCAGAGATGATACCGAAGCCCTTAGCCTTAAGATCTTCAGCTGCCTTCCAGAACTGATCCCAGTTACCGGAACCACCACCGATCTTAGCCTGAACGGTTGCAGGGTCATCAGAACCCCAAGTATCCTTAGCTACGGTTCTGTTGTAGATGAAGCATCCACCAGTAGACTGGTAAGGAAGACCAACTACAGCACCGTCGCTAGGTCTGGTACCGATTTCGTAAGCGTACTTAGCGGTATCGGAAGCCTTAAGCTCCTTGTCGATGTCGATGCCGAGATCCTTGTAAGATGCTGCGAATCCTGCTGCATCGCCCTGGCAGTACTTCAATACGAAAGCAGCCTCAGCCATGTAGATGTCGGGAGCATCCTTGCCGCCAGCCTTAAGAGCCTCGTCAAGAGCGGGCTGATAAGCGCCATCGGTAGTAGCGATGATGGTCTCCTTCATGGTGTAACCAAGCTCAGGATGGGTATCCAGATACTTCTGTACCATGTTAGGAACTTCGTCTGTGAAAGAGAATACGTTGATAACCTTCTCACCGGTCTCTTCCTTTGCGCCACAGCCAGTCATGGTGCCAACAAGCATCAGACCGCAAAGCACAGTTGCAATTAAACGTTTCATAACAAATCCTCCTTATGTTGAAACAAATAAAATTTATAATGAAATATATGCTTCTCATATATCCACTATCTTAATCCTTTCAGTAATATGTGCCAATGACACATACTACTTACAAGTATGAATATACATTAGTTGCACATAATCTGCAACATAGTTTTAGATGTTGGGGATACATTGGTACATGTCTACTATTTTCATTCTATGCTTTATGTACAAAAAAACCATTGATTTTTTCAAAAAAGTATACTCAAAGCCCTTATTTTGCCTTTTTTGATTTTTCGTCAAAATAGACAAGAAAAA
This sequence comes from Acetatifactor sp., assembly GCA_024403365.1. Classification (GTDB taxonomy): domain Bacteria; phylum Bacillota; class Clostridia; order Lachnospirales; family Lachnospiraceae; genus Acetatifactor. The sequence continues at coordinate 4,096 of JAKSRX010000063.1, forward strand.
TGTAAGCAGTTACATTTTTTCGGCATTTCCCGCCTACATATCATCCTCTACAATATTGTTGACCCAGACACCCTTTTTCACCAGGATAAACCCGATGATACACTTGATAAGATCAAGGGAACTGATGCTGATATAGAGGCTCACCATGGGCAGATCGGTGAAGCGGCTCAGGACATATGCCGCAGGCACGCTGACTACCCACAGGAATACGCTGTCGAACAGGAAGGTGATGATGGTCTTTCCTCCGGTTCGCAGAGTGAAGTAGGAAGCATGGATGAATGCCCATAGAGGCATACAACAGCTTGCCACCCATAAAAGTCTGGTTGCAAGACTCCTGACGGAATCATACGTGTTATAGAGCTGCGGGAACAAAGGTGCAAACGCTGCCATGGTTCCGCCCATCACCACGCAGGAAAGCACCGAGAATACGATCAGTTTCGTGTTGGTATCCTTGGCTTCCTCCATCTTGCCTGCGCCCAAGAGCTGACCCACGATGATGGAGATCGCGCTTCCCATAGCGATAAAGATGACATTGAACAGGTTTGAGATGGTGGAGGAGATATTCTGCGCCGCCACCGCATCCAGGCCTCTGGTGGAGTAACACTGATTCAAGAGAGCCATGCCTGCTGCCCAGAGGATCTCGTTGCACATAAGGGGCGTTCCCTTGGCAATGATCTTGCCGGTGAGCTGCGCCGGAATACCGAAACTTCTGTATGCGCCCACAATAAAAGGCATACGAGCCGCATGGGTATGGGTCCAGGCCATTACGATCAGTAACTGAACCACTCTGGAGATCACCGTAGCCACCGCTGCGCCCACAACGCCCAGCTCCGGGAATCCGAATTTACCGAAGATCAGCAGATAGTTTAACACCAGGTTCACCAGTACTGCTGCCACGCCTGCATACATGGGCAGTTTGGTCTCGCCGCACTCACGAAGCGTGCTGGCGTACACCTCCTCCAATACGAAGGGAGCCAGTCCGACTAACATCACCGCCAGGTACTGTCGTCCGTACTGCAGTGTGGCATCCAATGCCGTAACATCCTCCCCATGGAGGTAGAGCATGATCAGCGCCTCGCCCTTTAACGCCAGGATCAGAATGCCTGCCACCACGATGGCGGTACAGATATAGATCTTAAAGCGAAAGGTCTGCTGTACACCCTTGTGATTCTTGCAGCCGAAGAACTGTGCGCCGAAGATTCCGGCACCGGATACTGCGCCGAAGATCGCCAGATTGAACACCATCATCAGCTGATTGACGATAGCGATTCCCGACATCTGCTCCGTGCCGATCCTTCCAACCATCAGGTTGTCCAAGAGGTTTACGAAGTTCGTGATGCCGTTCTGGATCACGATCGGTATGACAACGCCCAGTACCATCAGGTAAAAGGCTTTGTCACCGAATATTTTCTTTCTTAAATTGTTCATAGTACAAAGTGTTCTTTCTATATTATTCAGAAAGTCTGCCGTACAGTTTCGTCATGTCGCGGATCTCTTCCGCCAGAGTTGCTGTAAACGCGCCTTTCTGCATCCTCCACTTCCAGTTGTTGCCTACGGTGGAGGGAATGTTGATGCGAGCCTCGCTGCCAAGGCCCAGGTAATCCTGCATAGGGATCACGCAAAGGTCTGCGGCGCTGGACTGCGCAGAACGGATCATAGCCCACTGAATGGTCTTTACGTCCGCTCTCTTTAAGTTCAGGTACTTCTTCAGGAAAGCCTTGGTCTTGCGGCTCTGAGTCTTGTACCAGCCTACTACGGTATCGTTGTCGTGGGTACCGGTGTACACCACGCAGTTTTTGTGATAATTATGAGGAAGATAACCGTTCTGCTCATCGGAATCGAAGCCGAACTCCAGCACCTTCATGCTGGGGAAGCCGGACTTTAACACCATTTCGATCACGGAATCCGTCAAAAATCCCAGATCCTCCGCGATCACTGCTCTCTCGCCCAGTTTCTCCTTCATGGTATCGAAAAGATCCAGTCCGGGGCCCTTCTCCCACTCTCCGAACTCAGCGGTCTTGTGGGCCGCAGGGATGGCATAATATTCATCAAAGCCTCTGAAATGATCGATCCTGACCATATCATAAAGTTCATAACACATGGTCAGACGCTTCATCCACCAGGCATATCCGGTCTTCTTATGAGCGGGCCAGTCATAAAGAGGGTTTCCCCAGAGCTGCCCGGTAGTCGCGAAGGCATCGGGAGGGCAGCCTGCCACTCCGATGGGGTTGCAGTTTTTGTCAAACTGGAACAGCTTGGGATTCGCCCAGGCATCCGCGCTGTCAAATGCTACATAAATAGGAATATCTCCGATGATCTTAATGCCCTGCGCATTGGCATAAGATTTCAGTTTATTCCACTGTTCTGCGAAAAGATACTGCTGAAATCCATAGAACTCCATCTCGGAAGCCAGAAGTTCCTTGTACTTCTTCATGGCTGCGGGCTTTCTCAGTTTGATATCTTCATCCCACTTTACCCAGACCGCATCCTTAAAGTAGGTCTTCACTGCCATGTATAAGCAATAGTCCTCCAGCCAGTGTGCATTCTTTTTCACAAAGGTCTTGAAAGCCTTGTCTGCCCCGATATTGCTCTTCTTCCAGGCCTGTCTCAACAGTTTCCGGCGGCCCTTGAAGACTTTCTCGTAGTCCACGTACTCATCGTTATCGCCGAAATCTACGGCGTCACACTGCTTCCTGGTGAGATACTTTCTCTCGATGAGGTCCTCTAAATCAATAAAATAAGGGTTTCCCGCAAAGGTAGAGAAAGACTGATAGGGGGAGTCGCCGTAACTGGTGGGGCCTAAGGGCAGGATCTGCCAATAGGTCTGACCAGCCTCTTTCAGGCGGTCCACAAACTCATAACTTTCCTTGGAAAAACAGCCGATTCCGTACTTGGAGGGGAGGCTGCTGACAGGCAATAAAACACCACTTGTTCTCATGGTTTCATCCTTTCATTTCAAGCTTATCTAAGCTTCCAGATGTCTCTGTTATACTCTTCAATGGTTCTGTCAGAGGAGAAGAAGCCTGCCTTTGCAATGTTTACAAGCATCATTCTCTTCCACTTCTCTCTGTCTTCGAAGTCTGCGAAGCACTTATCCTTCACTTCGATGTACTCCTCCAGATCGAGAAGGGTCATGAACCAGTCTTTGTTCAGAAGCTCGTTGTAAAGTCTCTCCAGATTCTCCTTGTTGCCGATCTTCAGAGCCTGCTTGCTGACGATAAAGTCTACAGCCTCCTTGATCACGGGACTCTGCTCGTAGTAGTCTCTGGAAACATAATCAGCCTTTGCATAGTGAGCGATAACGGTATCGCTGTCCTTACCGAAGGTGTAGATGTTCTCATCGCCTACCAGCTCATGGATCTCTACGTTAGCGCCGTCCTCGGTTCCCAGGGTAACTGCACCGTTTAACATAAACTTCATGTTACCGGTACCGGATGCCTCTTTGGAAGCTAAGGAGATCTGCTCGGAGATATCGCAGGCAGGGATCAACTTCTCAGCGTAGCTTACGTTGTAGTTTTCTACCATCACAAGTTTCATATAAGGGCTTACCTCGGGATCCTTGTTGATGATATCGCTCATAACAAGAAGAAGGTGAATGATGTCTCTTGCGATAATGTAAGCGGGAGCAGCCTTCGCACCGAAGATAAAGGTGATAGGTCTCACAGGCTTCTTGCCGGCCTTGATCTCAAGGTATTTATGAATGATGTACAGAGCGTTCATCTGCTGACGCTTGTACTCATGGAGTCTCTTAACCTGAATATCGAAGATGGAATTGGGATCCAGTTCGATGCCTTCCTTCTCCTGAATATAAGAAACAAGAGTTGCTTTCTTCTGCTTCTTGATGTCGTCGATGGCATCCAGAACCTTCTGGTCCTCCTTCTTGGTAAGGAGCTTCTCCAGTTCGAAAGCATCCTTCTTATAGCCGTCACCGATGGTGGCATCCAGAAGATCTGCCAGTTCTCTGTTACAGGAAAGGAGCCAGCGGCGGAAGGTGATACCGTTGGTCTTGTTGTTGAACTTCTCGGGATAGAGCTTATAGAAATGATTCAGCTCGGTCTCCTTCAGAATATCGGTATGGATCGCAGCTACACCGTTTACGCTGAATCCGTAGTGGATATCGATATGTGCCATATGCACGCGCTTGCTCTCGTCGATGATCTGCACCTTGGGATCCTTGTACTGCTTCTTCACGCGGGCATTCAGTTCCTTAATAATAGGAACAAGCTGAGGCACTACCTTCTCAATATAGGAAAGAGGCCACTTCTCCAGTGCTTCCGCAAGGATGGTGTGGTTGGTGTATGCACAGGTCTTGCTGACTACCTGGATGGCATCCTCGATGGTGAAATCCTCCTCCCAGGTCAGGATACGGATCAGCTCAGGGATGACCATGGTAGGATGGGTATCGTTGATCTGGATCACAGCATGCTTGTCCATCTCGTACAGATCTACACCCTTCTGCTTCAGTTCACGAATGATGAGCTGTGCAGCGTTGCTGACCATGAAGTATTCCTGATATACGCGAAGCAGGTTGCCTGCCTCATCGGAGTCGTCGGGATACAGGAACAGGGTCAGGTTCTTATCGGTAGCGGTCTTATCAAAATCGATGCCTTTCTTGACCAGTTTCTCGTCCAGGCCCTTCACATCGAAAAGATGCAGTTTGTTGCAGCCCTGGCCGTAGCCTACTACGTCGATATCATATAATACGGAAGTAACCTTCTTATCGCCGAAAGCCACCTCGAACTCTACACCGGTATTGGTGAGCCAGGAATTCTTCTCGATCCACTTATTCTTCTCAGCATTCTGCAGGTGCTTCTTGAATACCTGCTTGAACAGACCGAAGTGGTAGTTTAAGCCGATACCGTCTCCGGGAAGTCCCAAGGAAGCGATGGAATCCAGGAAACAAGCTGCCAGTCTGCCGAGACCGCCGTTACCCAGGGAGGGTTCGGGCTCTGCCTCTTCGATGGCTGCCAGGGTCTTGCCCTTCTTTGCAAGGATCGCGCTCATCTCGTCATAGATACCTAAGTTGATCAGGTTGTTGCTTAACAGCTTACCGATCAAAAACTCCATGGAGATGTAGTAGACCTTCTTGTCGCCGTCGATCACGGGCTTATCAGCCATCAGTTCCTTGGTCAGCTGAAGCACACAGTTATATACTTCCGCATCGGTACACTGTCTGATGGTCTTGTCATACATTTTCTTGGTCAGTGTTGTGAGTTTTCTTTCCAGATTCATGTCTTTTTTCCTTTCTATCGGGGGCCTTTTGCCTCCCTTTTGAATGCGGGCATCATTGCCCTCGTAACCCCAATTTCAAACATGCTCGCGCCCGCAAACCATAAAAAATTTGACGATGCGCCACTTTATCCTTATACTATAAATGTTCTTTGAAAAAAGTCAACCTTGAAATCACAGGAATCCTGATAGTTTTTGCGTTTGGAGAACGAAATTATGGCTATGGTGAAAAGTGTTTCCGAAAAATATATGAAAGAAGCCCTGAAGCTAGCAAAGAAAGCATACGACCTGGGAGAAGTGCCCATCGGCTGCGTCATCGTCTACGAGGGCAAGATCATCGGCCGCGGCTACAACCGCCGCAAGACCGACAAAAATACCCTGTCTCACGCCGAGATCACGGCGATCAACAGGGCAAGTAAACGTATGGGAGACTGGCGTCTGGAGGGTTGCACCCTCTATGTTACCTTGGAGCCCTGCCAGATGTGTGCAGGGGCCATCGTACAGGCCAGAATTCCGGAAGTGGTCATGGGCTGCATGAATCCCAAGGCAGGCTGTGCCGGCTCCATTTTGAATCTCCTGGAGATGCCTGAGTTCAACCACCAGGTCTCCGTCACAAGAGGCGTCTGTGAAGAAGAATGCAGTGAGATGCTCACCACTTTCTTTACAGAGCTTCGTAAGCGCAACAAGGCCGAAAAGGAAGCAAAGCTTCTGGCCCAGCGCACGGAGGAATAACTATCTATTCTTTCCTCTTTTCTTTTCTGGCTTCGCGGGTCATTCGATACAGTTCCTCCGCTGCCAGTCTTGTCTTGGCTACCACGTCGCCCCCTTCTGAGGGGAAACAGTAATAAAGCGCATCCGTATTGCCGATGCAGATCATATCACCCAATTCATACCAGTAATAATCGGAATACAGGCTGTAACTTGCGGCAGGGGTCTGGGAATACTCCAGCTTCCCGTCGCAGCCGGTGAGCCTGAAGCCTTCCGCGGTATGAGTCAATCTACCTGTTCCTACCTTATAGATACTCTTCATATCCGTCATCATACAGACTTCTACCGGAACATCCAGGCGGTAGGTGCCGTTTTGCAGTTCCTCTCTGACGCAGGCTCTCTCCCAGGCATACCAGTCTGGTACATGGGTGAACTTGCTCTCCCCATCCTCAGCCTTCAGATATCCATCCTCTGTCAATTCATAGGTCTTGCCGCAATGTTTACAGGTGATCTTAGTGCCCTTGCCTTCCATGGTCTGTTCATTCAGGCAGTGAGGGCATTTGTACAATACGCGGTTTAAAAAGTCCGCACGGAAGGGCTCTGTGATCTTCACACCCTTCTCCTGCTGCCAACGGAAGTTATCGAAAGTAAACTGCTCCTTCAGGATCTCATTCAGTTCCGCGGCACTCTTAGTCTTTACATCCTCCGCGGAGAGAAGGTACTCTATGGTGGCGGATACTTTCACCTGACGAAGCTGCAGATTATTATAGAGGGGATCTCTGGCGAAAGCGCCCTCTGTCTTGATCATTACCACGGGAACCCCCAACATCTTCAGGCATTTTCCCATGCTGTCCGGCAGAGGTGTAGCGGTTCCGTCGAAGCTGTAGCTGGCCTCCGGAAACATCAGCACGGAGCTGCCTTCCTTCTTCAGGGCATGCAGCATATCTCTTACCAGCACCGTATCTGTCACAAATTTGCGGGTAGGAATACAGCCGATGGTACGCATCAGGCCTTCTTTTCCCACAAATCCGTCCGAGGTGCAGACGATATTAAAAGGTCTGGGATACAGCAAAGTCGCCGCGATCTTCAAATCAATGAAACTGGAATGATTCATCAGAACCAGGCAGGGTTCGTCCTTGCCCAGTTTATCCATATTCTTCTCTGTATGTGTAAAATCAGTCGCCTTTAAGTCCGATGCGGAAAGGGTCTTTAATAACCATCCCCAGAACTTTGCCGGGCGCTTCGGCTGCACATGCTTCTGCTTAGGCAGTGCCAGCACTTCTTCATAGGTTTTCTCAGTCACTTTTATCTTCATAGGTTTTCATCCCCCTTACTCCTTATCCTACCCCAGTACTCCCCCACCGGTCAAGAAAACTCTTTCTGCCCTTGACAAAACGCCCGCAAACCGATACACTAAGAAAGCCGTATATTCGATGAATGATGAAATTCGGTCTTACGCAATGGAAATCTACGAACCGTGTCAGGTTGGGAACAAAGCAGCACTAAGTAGAATCTTTCATGTGCCGTGAGGCAGCCGGGTGGAGTTCGTCGGGTGTGCGGCCTTTGTATTTTCTGAAACCTTTCCGAATAAATGTCGTCTATTAAGGCAGATGACATTTTGCTTTCGTGCAAAGGAAGTATGTACACTTTGCACGGCTCCGATTCCGTTGGAATCGGTACAGATCTTGGAGGTGTATTTATGCGTAAAAAATTCGTTTTGATGGCACTTTTGGCAAGCATGCTGCTTGCTTTTCCCGGATGCGGACAGCAGGCAATTCCCGAGGAGTCTTCCGCTCAGGTGATCGTGAATGATCCAGGCAAAACTCCACCCGCCACCCCTGAGCCCTCGGAATCCGGTGAAGTAACTGCAGAGATCGATCCTGTTACTCTCGCT
>JAKSRX010000064.1 GCA_024403365.1 Acetatifactor sp.
ATTACTGTTTATTTGTCAAGGTACATTTCGTTGTCTTCGCGACAGCTTCCTTAGAATATCACACCTATTTATGAATGTCAACAGGTTTTTTGCAAATTTTTTGCGCAATATTTTAGCCCCGAAAACACCCACAAAATGTAGTGTCTCGGGGCCAAATGACCACAATTATCGGATACCGGGAAGGGGCTTTGACAGAATATTTTCTATAATAAAGTAAGCAAGATAGTTGTTTCTGTAGAACCAGGAAAGCACCGGATTCTCCTGTGTACAGGATAAGATCAGCTGTTCGATGGCCCCCAGATCCAGAACCATTACCAGTGTGTATCCGGTCCAAAGCATGATAACTACTTCCAGAAATCCGAACAGGATTCCCAGCACTTTGTCTGCGGAATGGATCACGGGAAGCTTGGATATCAGTTTTGCAGAGAAGAACACCAGGCTCAATACTCTATGTACAATGGAAAGCAGGATCAGAAGCACTACCGCAATGATCACGTTCAGGATCTTGCCGCTGTTATAGCTACTGATACCGCCGGCAATCAAGGCAACCAATGCTGCCAGGATCAGCAGAGATACGAAGGAAACGATCTCCTTTACCATGCCCTTCTTATAGCCGTCATACATTTTGAAGACTACCAACAGAATCACGATCAAAAATAAGATATTCATCTCTTTCTCCTTTGCCTACTTCAACTGAATGGTATCAAAAGTAGTATCTGTCACCAGCAGATACTTATAGGATTTACCAATAGGGATCATCAGTCGAACAGACTCATCGAAGGTGCCGTTGAACTTCTCGAATCCGTCCATGTTGGTGATCACACATTCTCTTTCATTATATACAGCGAAATTCTTCTGTCCGAAGAAAATATCCGTGTAGTCTATGTCAATATAGTAGCTTCCCAACAGGAAATTGTCCGCATTCTTGGTCTTGGCGTCGAATACATCCATACGATACAGATGGTCTCCGTCTTCAGAGCGGAACACCAGACCGATATACTGGTCGCTGTAGAAAACAGACTTTACCTCTTCATCAAACAGTCTGGTCACAAATTCTACAGGGATATGGTTGCCCTTGTACAGAACCAGTCTGCTGTCTCCCACTGCAAAAGCGGTGGAATCATCCACGAACTGAACCTGAGGGATCAAAACGTCCGTATAAGAGAAGGCGCTGACCGCAAAATCGTTGCTGTTGGCACCTACCGGTCCGAAATTATAGAAGACCACATTGGTCTTCAGTACGCCGGTATCCACATACCAATAGGAAACGCAGAGCAATTCTCCGTTGGGAGAAAGGCACAGCGCTGCAGGATAACCGGAGCCGTTCATCTTCGCCCAGCCCTGGTAGATCATATTGCCGCTGGGGTCATAGGTGTTCAGATAAGCAGTCTCGTCCGCATCTACCACCACCGTAACGTGTCCATCCGCAGAAACGGTCAGGTCTCTGATCGGATAGGTCGTATTGATCTCACTCAACTGCTTGCTGGTATTCAGTACATACACATTGGTTCCGTTATAGTCACCTACCGCAACGGTATCACCGCAGATGGCCATCTTGACATCCTGGATCTCGTAAGTCTGGTTCCAGGCAACATTGCCTCTGACGTCGGTGCAATGCACACCGTCTTTACTGTAAGTAAGGATATTTCCGCCCAGCTTTTTGTCTATGGTTCCTTCAAATCCGCTTCTGTCCACGGTAGCCACTACATCATATCCTGTATATACATGGCGTCTGAACTGCACGATGATGATGGCCACCAATGCGATCACAGCCACCAGCACCAGCAGGATACGATACAGGTTTCGCGCTTTATATCTGGAGATCTTATCTTGATAATTGACAGGCTCTTTGCCTCTCAGTTTTTCTTTTTCCTTCATGTAATTCTTGATGACTGCCATATTGCCTCCACATCATTCTCGAATAGTGTCATTATTGTACCATACTTGTCCTCACTATGGTAATAAAATTTTTGCCCCCACTTTAATATCATCCGGATCTCTGATCTGATTCAGTTCGCAGATCTCCTTCAGTCTGCTGTCCGATCCGTAACGTTCCACGCAGATGGCGATCAGTGTGTCTCCCTTGCGAATGGTGTACTTCTCCGGCTTTACTTCTGCCTTAACGGCAACCGATTCCGACGGGGCAGGTGTCGCTTCAATGGAAAACCCCGGCTCCGGTTCGTTAAAGACCGGCGCGCTTACTGCTTCCACCTGATCACCCGTAACCGGCTGAAGTACCTCATTCTCCTTCTTTACCGCCTCCGTCAGCGCTTCCTCCGCAATGATCTTTCCTGCGGAATGGGGCGTGCTTTCTTCTATTCCTATTTCTATATCAGGCAGCTGCCTCTCGGAAAAGTCTGCCCAGACCGTTTCCGCCTTCTGCCGTATCACATCCAGATCGTCCGTTCTGAGGATCGTTTGTCTGTTGGCGTAAAGTAATATTCCCAGGCAAGCTGCTGCCGGGATCCACAAAGGAAAATGTTTCTTTCCCGCTTCGACAGTCTTGTCCGCCGCTTCGATATGTTCTTCTCTGCGTCTCTCCTGGTTGGCTCTGGCCGCGGCAAACTTGTCCTCCGTACTCTCCTCCACCTTGGTCTGATTTTTCCCTGCCAACAGAAAAGAAAGCATCTCATCGTTCTGCTCATAGAATCTGGCATACCCGGGAACATAGCGGCACAATCCCTGCTCGTATATGGTGATCCCTTCCACCATTTCCTCGCTTGTCCACAGGAATCCATAGAAGGCGTATCCCGGGAAGTATCTCTTTCTCTGCTTTTCTGCATCCTGCAAAACTGCCTGAGACAGATGTCTTGCGTCCTTTGTGGCAAAATGGATCTCACAGGCTCCGTACAGGAAATAGTACTCTACCCCTTCCTCCGACCGATGGGTTCCATACAGGCCGATACATTTCTCCTTCTCGAATACCTGCCCTTTCATCTGATTTATATAGGAAAAAACATAATCTTCTATGTATATTCTGCAGTTTGTGTTTGCTTCTCCGATCTGTGTAATATTTTTCGGTACTTCCATATAAAAACACCTCCCATGCCTATGCTTATTCTAGCAAAGCCATGAGAGGTAATTTAGCGTTTTCTGTCAGGGAACTTTCAAATTCATTCGACAGGGAATGGGTTCCTTTATGCTTCGAACTGGTATACAGTCACAGAATCATACTCGGTATCGCCGCCGAATACACATGCGGGGAACTGAGGCTTATTCACGGAATCAGGGAAGAACTGTGTCTCCAGGCAAAGTCCGGAACGGAAGCCATAGTTTGCGCCGCCCTTACCCTGCTGAGGAGCGATACAGTTGCCTGCGTAGAACTGTACACCGGGAAGTGTGGTAAATACCTTCATCTTGCGGCCGCTCTTTGCTGCCTTTACCTCTGCCATCAGCTGCAAAGTTCCGTCATTCTTCCAGTCATCGATGACCCAGTTATGATCGTAGCCCTTGCCGTAGATCAGCTGTGTAAAGTCTGCACCGATCTCCTTACCTACCACTTTGGATACGGTAAAGTCCATAGGCGTACCCTTTACGGGAGCGATCTCACCGGTGGGGATGCTGCCTGCATCTGCAGGAGTAAAGTTGGAAGCCTTGATCCACATCTCATGAGCCTCGATGCTGCCGCTGTCATGGCCGTCCAGGTTGAAATAGGTGTGGTTGGTAGGATTCAGGATAGTCTTCTTGTCGCTGGTTGCATGATACTGAAGCTTCAATGCGTTCTTCTCATCCAGAGTGTAGGTGATGGTCATCTTCTTATTTCCGGGGAAGCCAAGATAGCCGTCCTCGTCGGTCATGGTGAACTTCACGCCGCCTTCTACTTCTTCTGCTTCCCAGAACAGCTTGTGGTAGCCCTTTGCGAAGTCGCTGTGCAGGTTGTTTACCCCGTCATTCACTGCTGCCTGATAAGTAACACCGTCGATGGTGTAGGAAGCGTTGCCGATACGGTTTGCGCTGGGTCCTACAACGATACCGAAGAAGCTGGGGTTTGCAAGATAGCCTGCTGCGTCATCGAAACCAAGCACCATATCTGCAAGCTTGCCCTCTGCATCGGGAGCCATGATCTTCACGATGGCTGCACCGATATTGCAAAGAGATACCTCCATGCCATTTTCATTTTTCAGAGTGTAGAGAGTTACCTCTCTTCCGTCTGTATACTTTCCAAAATTGCTCTTGCCGACTGTTGTCATATTCATTCTCCTTATATTATGGAAAAACGTCTCGCTTTCCGTTCTCTTAAAGTTCGATTCGTCCATCCAATGCGCGAAGCAATGTCACTTCGTCGATATATTCCAGGTCACCGCCTACGGGAACACCGCTGGCGATCCTGGTAACTCTGATACCGGTAGGCTTGATCATCTTGCTGATGTACATCGCAGTGGTCTCACCCTCCAGGCTTGAGTTGGTAGCGATGATCACTTCCTCCACTTCTCCTTTTAGTCTCTCGATCAGTTCCTTCAACTTGATCTCACCGGGTCCGATGCCCAGCATAGGGGAAATGGCTCCGTGCAGCACATGATAAACGCCCTCGTATCGGCCGGTCTTCTCATAAGCTGCCAGATCTCTGGTGTTCTCCACTACCATGATCATCTTGTGATTACGGTTCTTATTCGCACAGACCGGGCAGATATCTCTGTCCGTCAATGTAAAACATTCCTTGCAGTAACGGACATTGGCCTTCGCCTCCACGATGGTGTCGGCAAGTCTCTGCACCTTGTCCTGAGGCATATTGATCAGATGAAACGCCAGTCTCTGGGCTGATTTGCTGCCGATACCGGGCAAGGCTGCCAGTTCTTCTATTAACTTATTGATATGTCCGCTGTAAAGATCCATTAGAAGGGCAATCCTCCTAAGCCGCCGGTCATCTTGCCCATCATTTCAGAGCTTGCTTCCTCAGCCTGACGAAGTGCCTCATTTACTGCTGCCAGGATCGCATCCTGCAGGGTCTCGATATCCTCGGGATCTACGATATCCTCAGCCAGATTCAGACGAAGCAGTTCCTTCTTGCCGTTCACAACAGCCTCAACTGCGCCGCCACCTGTCTTAGCGGTAAACTCCATAGTCTCCAGATTCTTCTGGCCTTCCTCCATCTGACGCTGCATTCTCTGCGCCTGCTTCATCAGATTTGCCATATTTCCGGGCATTGCGCCTCCGGGAAATCCACCTCTTTTTGCCATAATACTATTCCTCCGTTATTTTTTCATTCTATTAGTTATCTTCCTCATCCTCGTCGAACTCTTCTTCCACGATCTCCATTCCAACGAGCTGAGTGATGTCTACATAGTTCTCGTCAAACTCTCTTTCTTCCTTGACTGCCTGAACCACGACTTTCACTTCTTTACCGATAAACTCGGTGATCATCTCCTCCAGGCTCTCCACATTCTCGGGATGCATCAGGAAATGGTCGGATGCCTGTCCGTCCGGCAGCACCATCAAGAGGCTGTCCTCCGGTCCCAGACTTAATTTTGCACTTTTTAAATAGATCCTGGTGGGATTGCCTGCGTTACCTACGATCGCGGCCCAGTTCGCCACCACGTGCTTGATATCCTCGGGGATCGCGCGGTCCAGAACGGGCTTGGGTTTCGCAGGTTCCGCGCCCCCGCTAAAATTTCCGGCGCCTTCCTGCACTACCACAGTGACACCCTTCTCTACCTTCTCCTCCACGCTGCGGATTCGATCCAGCATGGACTCGTTATCGGTCTCCATCTCAGGTTTGCAAAGCTTGATCAGGGCGATCTCCACCAGAATTCTCTTCTGGGAAGCATACTTGATCTGACCCGCAAGATCGGAAAAGATCCTGATATAGCGAACGATCTGCTCCATCTCTATGGCAGATGCTTCTTCTTTCAGTCTCTTTAAGTTGTCCGTGGACATATCGATGACATCTTCCAGATTGTCGGATGCCTGAACCAGCATGAGATTGCGCAGATACCAGGTGAAATCCGTCACGAACTGTGTCAGCTCGCGGCCCTGCATCACGATCTCCTCCAGCAGTTTCACGCAGCCCATCACGTCGCGTTTCAGAACCTGTCTGAGCAGACGGCTGAATACTTCCGTATCCACGGCACCCAGCACATCCAGCACCTTTTCATAGGTCAGTTCCTTGCCAAGATGGAAGGCAATGCACTGATCCAGCAGGCTCAACGCATCTCGCATGGATCCGTCTGCAGTCTTCGCGATATATTTAAGCGCTCTCTCCTCCACCTGCACATTCTCTGCGGCGGTGAGTTCCTTCAATCGATCCGCAATAGTATCGATGGTGATACGCTTAAAGTCATAACGCTGACATCTGGATAATATAGTGATCGGAAGCTTATGCACTTCCGTGGTAGCCAAAATAAAAATGACATAGGCGGGGGGCTCTTCCAGCGTTTTCAGCAGAGCGTTGAACGCACCTATGGAGAGCATATGCACCTCGTCGATGATATAAACCTTATACTTACCTTCTGCGGGAGAGTAGGAAACCTCCTCCACGATCTCTCGAATATTATCTACGCCGTTGTTGCTGGCTGCGTCGATCTCGATGACATTCATGCTGGCGCCTGCCGCTATGGCTTTGCAGATACGGCATTCACCACAGGGGCCGTTCTCGGTAGGGTTCTCGCAGTTTACCGTCTTTGCGAAGATCTTCGCAATAGTGGTCTTACCGGTGCCTCGGGTACCTGTGAAAAGGTACGCATGTCCGATACGATTGGCCTTCAGCTGGTTTTTTAAGGTTGTCACAATATGGTCCTGACCCTTCACGTCGGTGAAGGAGTCAGGACGAAATTTACGATATAGAGCAGTATATGACATGTTTTAGTCTCCGAAAGAAATTCCCAGAAGCTTAGCTTCCTTTACGATGGTGGAGTCAGGCTCAACCATCTTCAGCTTGCCTGCCACGTCGGCGAGAGGCACGCGAACGATCTCCTGATTCTTCAGACCTACCATGAAACCATACTGGTTGTCCAGAATCAGCTTACCTGCTTCCGCACCAAGGCGGCTTGCAAATACACGGTCATAAGGGCAAGGGCTTCCGCCACGCTGCATATGTCCGGGTACGGTAACACGAACTTCTCTTCCTGTCTTCTCCTGAATAGCTGCAGCCACTTCGTAAGCTACGGAAGGAGCGGTTCTCTTCTCCAGTTTCTTCTTGTATTCCTTCTTGGTCAGTGCGGCATCCTCCTTGGAGATCGCACCCTCTGCTACTGCAACGATGGTGAAGCGATGTCCGTTCTTGTCGCGCTCTTCGATCTTCTCAACTACCTTGTTGATATCATAAGGGATCTCGGGAAGCAGAATGATGTCTGCGCCGCCTGCGATACCGGCATCCAATGTCAGCCAGCCTACCTTATGGCCCATAACTTCTACAATAAATACTCTGCCGTGGGATGCAGCAGTGGTATGGATGCAGTCGATCGCACCGGTTGCAATATCCACCGCGCTCTGGTAACCGAAGGTCATATCGGTTCCCCAAAGGTCATTGTCAATGGTCTTGGGCAGAGTTACTACGTTCAGACCTTCCTCACGCAGCAGGTTTGCAGTCTTATGGGTACCGTTACCGCCAAGGATAACCAGACAGTCCAACTGCAGTTTATGATAATTCTGCTTCATAGCTTCTACTTTATTCAGTCCGTTGGCATCGGGATCCTGAATCGTCTTGAAAGGCGTTCTGGAAGTACCGAGGATAGTGCCGCCCTTGGTCAGAATGCCGGAAAAATCCTTACCTGTCAGCATTACAAAATTGCTGTAGATCAAACCCTTATATCCATCCAAAAAACCATAGATCTCAACCTGTTCCTTGCTGTGTGTCAGTGTCTTAACAACACCTCTCATCGCTGCATTTAATGCCTGGCAGTCGCCGCCGCTGGTTAACATACCAATTCTCTTCATGTGCTTTTCCTCCGGTTTATTCTATGAATTCAGCCCCGCCTTCACAGGCAGACACTCTATACAAATTTTACCCTTTTATCGGGAAATTTGCAACCGTAACAGTACGCCAAATCATAAAAAGTGACGCCTCTTTGCCACCCGCCAAAAACTTCCGCAAGTTGCTTGCAAAAAGCTATCGCATACTATAAAATAGTGAAGGTGAGATTCACAGATCTCCCTCTATGCAGACGTATCGAAGTGGTCATAACGGGGCGCACTCGAAATGCGTTTGCCCTTTCGGGCACGAGGGTTCAAATCCCTCCGTCTGCGCTATAAAAAGGTTCAGGGCTTAACGCCCTGGGCCTTTTCTTTTTTGCATAAAGAAAGAGACACCACAGATAAACTGTGATGCCTCTTCCTTTATAAGGTTTATTGGAGAATTGTAAGGGGGTTGGCTATTTCACGCTCTCACCTTTGATGAGAGTGCCCGGGACAATATGATTGCGGATCAATGTGGTCTTGGGATGTTCGATCAGTTCCACCAGCATCTCGCCGGCGATCTCACCCATGGTCTTGGTATCCTGATGGAGGGTGGTCAGTTTCGGGTCGGTCACCTGGCCGATCATAGCTCCGTCATAACCGATGACAGAGATATCATCCGGAACCTTAAGTCCCATCTCCTTGATGGCGCTCATGCCGCCGAAGCAGGCACGGTCATCGGGATAAATGATACAGGTGGGAGGTGTGTTTAATTTCAGAAGTTCTGCGGTACATTCCTTGGAACCTTCAATGCCGCGATAAGGAGCCTCTTTTACATACTCCTCGGGAACCTCCATCCCCAGGATCGCACAGGTATTGTAAAAAGAAGAAACTCTGGCTCTGGTAACAGAGCAGTCGGGGCCGTGGATATATGCGATCTTGCGATGTCCGCAAGCGTAAGCATATTCTACCAGTTCCTTCATTCCTTCCAGATTGTCTGAGATCACACAGATACAGTTATCAAAAACATGGTCGATGGTGACCACGGGAATATCGCTTCGCACCAGCTCCAGCACCTGAGGATCATAGAAATCCGTGCAGGGGATGAACACGCCGTCGAAATTACGATATCTGCAGTGCTCCAGATAAGACATTCTGCTGTTGCTCTTGTTGTTTAAGAAAGTGATGTCATATCCTTTGCTCTCAACGGTTCGTTTGAAATGATCCAGCATGTAGGAAAAGTAGTCGTAAGTCAGGCCGCTTCCCTCTGCATCCTCAAACATAACACCGATATTGAAAGTACGATTGGTCTTCAGTGCGCGGGCCATGGCATTGGGAAGATATCCCATCTCCTTCGCCTTCTCGCGAATGCGAGCCTTGGTCTCCTCACCGATGTCGCTGTGATCGTTTAGAGCCTTGCTGACAGTGGCAACACTGACACCGCATGCATTTGCAATATCTCTCATAGAAACCATAGTCATAGCTCCTTTCTTTCACTTAATCGTTTTCGATACTACTATATAGCATTTTCCAAAAAAAATCAATCATCTGAGCGAAAATATTGCAATTTTTTCAATTTCCGTGGAATAAACCTGTCCTTTTCTCTTGCAAATGGCTCAATTTGCCATTATAATCATACTTAAGGTAAGTTTTCTTACTTAAACGTTTAATAAACTATAAGTTAAAGGAGAAATGAAGTATGAAATTCGGTTATTTCGATGATGCTCGAAGAGAGTATGTCATCACTTCACCCAGAACTCCCTACCCCTGGATCAACTATCTGGGAACTCAGGGATTCTTCTCACTGATTTCTAACACCGCAGGCGGCTATTCCTTCTATAAGGATGCAAGACTGCGCAGAATTACCAGATATCGTTATAACAACGTACCCATCGATATGGGCGGTCGTTATTTCTATATCAACGAGAACGGTACCATCTGGAACCCCGGCTGGTCTCCCGTTAAGACTGAGCTTGATGCTTACGAGTGCCGTCATGGTATGGGTTACACCATCATCACCGGTAAGAAGAACGATCTGAAGGCAGAAGTTACCTTCTTCGTTCCTCAGGATTTCAATGGTGAAGTACAGCAGGTAGTACTGACCAACGAAAGTGCTGCAGCTAAATCCTTCTCCCTCTTCTCTTTCGCAGAGTGGTGTCTGTGGGACGCTCAGGACGACAGCAACAACTTCCAGCGTAACTTCTCTACCGGTCGTGTAGAAGTAGAAGGAAGCGTTGTATATCACAAGACAGAGTACAGAGATCGTCGTGATCATTACGCATTCTACTCTGTAAACGATACTATCGATGGTTACGATACCGACAGAGATTCCTTCATCGGTCTCTACAACGGTTTCGGCGATCCTCAGGCAGTTATCGCAGGCGAAGCTACCAACTCTTTCGCAGATGGTTGGGCTCCTATCGCTTCCCACTTCAAGAAGATCACTCTTGCTCCCGGCGAGACTAAGACTCTTGTATTCGTACTTGGTTATGTTGAGATGCCCGTTGCTGAGAAGTTCGAGGCTGACGGCAAGACCATCAACAAGGTAAAAGCTAAGGCAATGATCGAGAAGTACTCCACTCCCGAGAAGTTCGCAGCAGGTATGGCTGAGCTTCGTGCTTACTGGGATAAGCTTCTTGGCATTCTTACCGTTAATACTCCTGATGAGAAGGTTAACCGTATGGTTAACATCTGGAACCAGTATCAGTGTATGGTTACTTTCAACCTTTCCAGATCTGCTTCCTACTTCGAGTCCGGTATCGGCCGTGGTATGGGCTTCCGCGATTCCAACCAGGACGTTCTCGGTTTCGTACATCAGATTCCCGACAGAGCGAAAGAGCGTATCATCGATATCGCAAGCACTCAGTTCCCTGATGGCGGATGTTATCATCAGTATCAGCCCCTTACCAAGAAGGGTAACGCTGATATCGGCGGCGACTTCTCCGACGATCCTTTGTGGTTGATCCTTTCCGTTGCTGCATATATTAAGGAATCCGGCGACTGGTCCATTCTGGATGAGATGGTTCCTTACGACAATGATATGTCTATCGCACAGCCTATGCTGGAGCACTTGAAGGTTTCCTTCTACCATATCGTTAACAACTTAGGTCCTCACGGTCTGCCTCTTGCAATGAGAGCTGACTGGAACGACTGTATCAACCTTTCCTGCTACTCCGATACTCCCGGTGAAAGCTTCCAGACTTACACCAATCCCAAGTTCGCAGCAGAAGGTGGTTACTCCAAGGTTGCTGAGTCTGTATTCGTAGCAGCACTCTTCACCTTCGCAGGTCCTAACTACGTTGAGATCCTGAAGCACCTTGGCAAGACCGAGGAAGCTGCTGCAGCTCAGGCTGAGATCGACAAGATGAAGGCAGCTATGATGGAATCCGCATGGGACGGCGATTGGTTCCTTCGTGCATATGATGCTGAAGGCCAGAAGATGGGTTCCAAGGAATGCGAAGAAGGTCAGATCTTCATCGAGCCTCAGGGCTTCGCTATTATGTCTGATGTAGGTAAGGATCAGGGAACCGTTGAGAAGACCCTGGCTGCTATCGACGAGCGTCTGAATACTCAGCACGGTCTGGTACTGAACAACCCCGCATTCACCAAGTACTACATCCAGTACGGTGAGATCTCCACATATCCCGGCGGATACAAAGAAAACGCTGGTATCTTCACTCACAACAATGCATGGATCATCTGTGCAGCTGCTTACGCAGGTAAGGGTGATCAGGCATTTAAGTATTATTCCGAGATCGCTCCCGCATTTACCGAGGAGACTTCCGATCTTCACAAGACTGAGCCTTATGTATACGGCCAGATGATCGGTGGTAAGGATGC
>JAKSRX010000065.1 GCA_024403365.1 Acetatifactor sp.
AGCTCGATAAGATCGCCAAGAAGAAAAACACCACCACCCGCGACGTCAGCGGCGAGAGCGTGCAGCAGGGTATGCTGAAACTACTGGAAGGTGCAGAGGTGGAAGTCCCCGTCGGTGCCAACAGCAAGAACGCTATGGTTCCCATGGCTACCGTAAACACCAAGAACATCCTGTTCATCTGCGGCGGCGCATTCCCCGATCTGGAGGAGATCATCAAGGAGCGACTGACCAAGACCGCTTCCATCGGTTTCAACTCCGAGCTGAAGGACAAGTACGACCACGACAAGAATATCCTCTCCAAAGTAACCGTGGAGGATATCAGAAAGTTCGGCATGATCCCCGAGTTCATCGGCCGTCTTCCCGTGATCTATACTCTGGAAGGACTTACCAAGGACATGATGGTCAAGATCCTGAAGGAGCCCAAGAACGCGATCCTGAAGCAGTACCAGAAACTTCTGGAGCTGGACGAAGTAAAACTGGAGTTCACCGACGACGCACTGGAAGCCATTGCCGAGAAAGCAATGCAGAAGGACACCGGTGCCAGAGCTCTTCGCTCCATCATCGAAGAATTCATGCTGGATATCATGTACGAGATCCCCAAGGACGACAACATCGGTACCGTGACCATCACCGGTGACTACATCCGCGGCCAGGGCGGTCCTGTGATCGGCATCCGCAGCAACCAATAACCCAAAGGAGAGGCAAATCGCCTCTCCTTTTTTGTGCCTATGGGACCGGGCGCCGCCACCGGGGATTCGAGACTATCTCAAGGGACCGGCGCAGCCACTGGGGATTCTGGACTATCTCAAGGGGCCGGCGCAGCCACCAGGGTCAGCAATATGAATTTTGGACGTTTTCGTCTGTGTTTCAAAAGCCCCGAGAACATTCCTCCCGCGGCCGGAGAGATGTCTGAAGTGCACGGCTTAGCTCCTGCACTGCCTCGGGGACTTACGGAGAACCTTTGGGGAATGTCTACGATCTGCGTCGACGATTGCTTATTAGCAGCCGTTTTTCCAAAAAACTCGCTTCGCTCAAACAGTTGGAAAAACGGCTGGAACAATCGTCTTTTGGCAGATCGTGACATTCCAACCAAAGAACCTCAAAGTAAGTGCCCCTTGAGGCAGATGCAGGACTTGCCGCGCACAAGTTCCGAGCCGGCCGCGGCTAATAAAGAGTGTTCGAGGGCTTTTGCGAAAACACCAGAAAACGTCCAACTGAATAGTGCGACCCTGGTGGCTGCGTCGAACCCTTGGCATATTGCGGCCCCCAGTGGCTGCGCCCGGCCTAAGAGCCTTAGCGACCCTAGTGGCGGCGCCCTGGCCCCATCCCCGAGAAGTTTTTGAAAAAGGGGTTGACATTCTTATAGTTTGTGGTAATATAAACATATGAACAGTCGTTCAAGTGTTCAAGAAAAAGGAGAGACAGTATGAAAAAGACATATAAGATCGAAGTAGATTGCGCAAACTGTGCACTTAAGATGGAAGAGGCTGCTAAGAAGGTAGCAGGTGTTGCAGAGGCAACCGTAAGCTTCATGACACAGAAGATGAAGGTAGAATTCGCAGAGGGCGCTGATCCCAAGGCTGTTATGGCTGATGTAGTTAAGGCTTGCAAGAAAGTAGAAGAGGATTGCGAGATCTACGTAGACTAAGAATAGCAGGAGGACGGGTGACCGGCCTCCTGTTTGTAAGGGAAGTGGAATTATGACCAAGAAACAGAAGAAAGTATTTGTTCGAATTATTATCGCGTCGGTTTTGATGATTGCACTGCATTTCGTGCCTGTGACAGGGTATGCCAGATTTGCTTTATATCTGATCCCTTATCTGGTGATCGGTTATGATATTCTGAGAAAGGCTTTCCTGGGTATTTTGCACGGGGAAGTGTTTGATGAGAATTTCCTGATGGCAGTGGCTACCGTAGGTGCGATGCTTCTGGGTGTTTATCAGGAATCCCAGGGTCAGGAAGGAGAATTTGCCGAGGGCGTAGCAGTTATGCTTTTTTACCAGATCGGTGAGTTGTTCCAGGCAGTAGCGGTTGGTAAGAGCCGTAAGAATATTACAGCGCTTATGGATATCCGTCCCGACTATGCCAATATTGAGGACGAGAGCGGTAACTTGGAGCAGGTGGATCCCGACGATGTGGAGATCGGAACCATTATCGTGGTTCAGCCCGGCGAGAAGGTACCCATCGACGGTGTGGTAGTGGAAGGTACTTCTACTCTGAATACTGCAGCACTGACCGGTGAGAGCGTGCCCAGAACCGTAAGAGAGGGCGAAGAGGTCATCAGCGGTTGCGTAAATAATACCGGTCTTCTGAAGATCCGTACCACCAAGGAGTTCGGAGAGTCTACCGTATCCAAGATTCTGGATCTGGTAGAGAATTCCAGCATGAAGAAGTCCAAGAGTGAGAACTTCATCACTAAGTTTGCAAAGTATTATACTCCTGCAGTTTGTTATAGTGCATTGGCACTGGCAGTTATTCCTACAGTGATCAATCTGGTCATGGGTAATCCTGCTAACTTCACCACCTGGTTGATCCGTGCGCTGACCTTCCTGGTTATCAGCTGTCCTTGTGCTCTGGTCATCTCTATTCCCTTGAGTTTCTTCGGCGGTATCGGCGGTGCAAGCTCCTGCGGTATTCTGGTGAAAGGCTCCAACTATCTGGAAGCACTGGCACAGACCAAGTATGTGGTATTCGATAAGACGGGTACGCTGACCAAGGGCGTGTTCCAGGTGACTGAGATCCATCCCGAAGGCATTTCCAAGGAGGAATTGCTGAAACTTACCGCATATGCGGAGAGTTACTCCAACCATCCTATCAGCAAGAGCCTGAAGGAGGCTTATGGTCAGGAGATCAATAAGGCAAGCGTTTCCGAGGTGGAAGAGATCGGCGGACATGGTGTTACTGCTTCCGTAGATGGTGTAAGTGTTGCGGCAGGTAACGCGAAACTGATGCGTAAATTGGGCCTTTCCTATGCGGAGAAGACCAATGTGGGAACTGTAGTACATGTGGCAGTGGATGGTGTATATGCCGGATATATTCTGATCTCCGATGTGGAGAAAGAGCAGTCCGCAGAGGCAATTCAGGCCCTGAAGGCCAACGGCGTGAAGAAGACGGTGATGCTTACCGGTGACAGCAAGGCTGTTGCGGAATATGTGGCTGAGAAGCTCCATATCGACGAGGTGAAGAGCGAACTGCTTCCCGGCGATAAGGTAGATGCAGTGGAGGCTCTGCTGCAGAGCAAGTCCGCGAAGGAAAATCTTGCTTTCGTAGGTGACGGTATCAATGATGCTCCTGTACTTTCCCGTGCGGACATCGGTGTGGCAATGGGTGCGCTTGGTTCCGATGCAGCGATTGAGGCGGCGGATATCGTATTGATGGATGACAACCCGATGAAGCTGGCGCTGGCGATGAAGATCTCCAGAAAGTGCCTGCGCATCGTATACGAAAATATTGTGTTTGCACTGGGTGTCAAGGCGATCTGTCTGATCCTGGGTGCACTGGGTATCGCAAGCATGTGGCTGGCTATTTTCGCAGACGTAGGCGTTACGGTCATTGCCGTATTGAATGCCATCAGATGCTTAAGTGTCAAAAATGTGTAATGTTTTCAAATGATGGGAGCAGACCTGTAACAGGGCCTGCTCTTTTTTGCAAAAATCACTTGATTCTCAAATAAAATATGCTATACTACTGTAGTAAGCCAATAATACAATAAGGGAGACGAGATATGAAACTTGAAGTAAAAGATATTCATAAGAGTTTCGGCGAGAAGGAAGTACTGCACGGCATCAATTTCTCTGTGGAGAGCGGTAAGGCACTGGGACTTCTCGGACGAAACGGCGCCGGCAAGACCACGACCATCCGTATTCTGATGGATGTGTTTCATGCCAACAGCGGCGAGATCACCATGGACGGACAGAAGTTCATTCCTGCGAACTACCAGATCGGTTACCTGCCCGAGGAGAGAGGCCTGTACCCCAAGAGAACCGTTATCGATCAGATGGTATTCTTAGGATGTTTGCGCGGCCTGAAAGCAAAGCAGGCAAAGGAAAATGCTAAGAGATGGCTGAAGAGACTGGAAGTATCCGAGTACGAGACTAAGAAGTTGGAGACCCTTTCCAAAGGTAATCAGCAGAAGGTACAGCTGGCAGCGACCCTGGTGGCAGATCCTGAGATCGTTATATTGGACGAGCCCTTCAGCGGACTGGACCCTGTCAACTCACAGATCCTGAAGGATGTGGTAAGTGAACTGATCGCAGATGGCAAGCTTGTTATTTTTTCCAGCCATCAGATGAGCTATGTCGAGGAGTTCTGTGAAAATATTGCCATCATCAATCAGGGTGAGGTAGTGCTGGAAGGCAACCTTCACGAGATCAAGAAAGACTACGGCAAGAGCCGCCTGATGCTGACTCTGGCTGACTGTGCAGGAGAGGAAGCAGCTAAGAAGGTAACAGCAGAACTGAGCGACCTGGTAGCAGTGGAAGATATCAAGAAGAATGTTCTGGTACTTGCACTTGCAGAGGGCAAGACCCGCAAGGATGTGATGGAACGTCTGGCGAAAGCTTCCCTGGAAGTGGAGCATTTCGGCAGCTTTGAGCCTTCTTTGAATGACATTTTTGTGGCTAAAGTAGGAGAGGAGGCAGAGAAAAATGCATAAGTTTCTGACAGTATTAAAGTATGAATTGAAAGAGTATTTTTCCAATAAGACCTTCGTGATCATCACCATTTTCCTGGCTGTGGCAGGTCTCTTGGGACCCTTCCTTCCCAGAGTGATCGATATGTCCGATTTCACCGGAGTCAAGGTGGTGGAGAAGGAAGAGAAGGTCAACGAAAAGGATGAAAAGGCCAAGACTTTCCTGTATATCGACAATGTGGGCTTCTTGTCAGAGGATGTGCTTCAGGCAGTTTTCCCGGATAAGACCTGGAAGAAAGCAGACAGCATTGAGGCTTTGAAGACTGCGGTAGAAGAAAGAGAAGCAGGCGCAGGTTTCGTTGTTACCGGTATCGATTCCTATGATTACTATGTATACAATAAGTCCATGACCGACACCAATCAGTTCGCCTTTGACGAGGTGATGAAACAGTTCTATCGCGTCAATTATTGTATGGAGAAGGGCCTGGATCCCGAAGAGTTTATGGGGATGCTGAGCGCACCGATCCAGGCGAATGAGACCATCCTTAACAAAGATACCACCAGCAACTTCTGGTATTGTTATCTGCTGGTCATCGTCGTATTCATGCTGATCATGCTCTACGGTCAGATGATCGCAGTAGCGGTTACCAACGAGAAGAGCAACCGTGCTATCGAAGTATTGGTTACCAGTACCACCTCCAACAGCCTGCTGTTTGGTAAGGTCATCGCAGGTGCCATCGCCAGCCTGGGACAGGTTGCCATCATTCTGGGAGCTTTGTTGTGTTCCTATGGTATGAACCGCGAAGTGTGGGGCAAGCAGCTTGATATGTTCCTGGACATTCCTACAGATGTCATGATCGCCTTCGCTTTCTTCGGCCTGGGCGGATATCTGTTCTTCGCTTTCCTTTATGGCGCTATGGGTGCATTGGTCAGCAAGACCGAAGATATCAGCAAGAGTACCAGCGGACTGATGATGGTGATCATGATCGTGTACATGTTCTCTCTGATCCAGTTAAATAACGTGGATGGTACCATTATCAAAGTATTATCCTTCCTGCCTATCAGTTCCTACAGCACCATGTTTGCGAGAATCGCAATGGGTACGGTAGCGACTTGGGAGATCATCCTTTCCTTCGTGATCCTGGTGGCTTCTATCGTGGCAGTCGGTGTGATCGGAGCGAAGATCTATCGTATGGGTACGCTTCGTTACGGCAATCCCATCAAGTTTTCTTCTGCATTGAAGGACCTGAAAAAGAGCGAATAAAAAAGTATAGGAAAGCCCCTCCTTGCGTATGATGCGTAAGGAGGGCTTTTTTATGTTGTGTAAAGAAAAGATCCTGTCGGAGGACTATTATGATGTGATCACCGATTTCCCTGTGTCAGCCGAGGCTGCGGCGAATCTGGATCTGTGCGTCGTGCCGGTGGAGGAAGGCTACAATCTGGTCTACATCCATCGAAACAATGTGGTGAATCCTAACGAGTACTATTTCGAGCACAGAAGCATGCCGAAATTGTATGGCCTGATGCAGGGCGAGGGAGGGAAAGCAGCCTTTGACCCTACGGCTCTCATTGCCAGCGGGATCACGAGACTGCAGCGGGAACCCTTAGCGCTTACGGGGAGAGGATGCGTCATCGCTTTGATCGATACGGGAATCAATTATACCGATCCGGTCTTTCGTTTCCCGGATGGCAGCAGCCGAATTCTGGCGATCTGGGATCAGACGATCCAGACCGGTGAACCGCCGAAAGGATTCCTGTACGGCAGTGAATACAGCAGGGAGGAGATCGATCGTGCTCTGGAAGCAGAGGATCCCTATGCTCTTGTACCCACCAGAGATGAGATCGGTCATGGCAGTGATCTGGCTGCGGTGGCGGCAGGCAGTAATCTGATGGAGGGGGAGCAATTTCTGGGAGCGGCACCGGAAGCCTGGATCGTGGTGGTGAAATTGAAACCCTGCAAACGCTATCTGAGGGACTTCTATCTTCTGCCGGAGGGTGTGCCTGCCTATGAGGAAGGGGATATCATGCTGGCGGTACAATATGTGGATTCCTTTGCCAAAGCCTTTCAGAGACCGGTGATAACCTGTATTGGCCTTGGCACCGGTCAGGGGGATCATAGCGGTAACTCTGCGCTGGCGAAATACTTGGATGCTGTTGCCATGCGTAGAAGCCGCGCGGTGATCGTCTGCGGAGGGAATGAGGGAAACAGCGGTCATCATTACCTGGGAAGCATGGACGGAACCCAGATCACGCCAAGGACGGATGTGGAAGTCCGCGTGGGAGAGGGGACGAAAGGGTTCCTCCTGGAATTCTGGGGTGCGATCCCGGATACCTACACCATCTCCCTGCGGTCTCCGGGCGGTGAGGTGATCCCCGCTGTAAAGGTAGGACTGCGGGAAGTTCTTACCTATCGCTGTGTCTATGAACGAACCAGGGTCGCAGTGGCAGGCACGCTGGTGGAACCCACCACCGGGGAAGAGTGGATCCTGTTCCGCTTGGACGCCCCCACACCGGGGATCTGGACCTTTCGGGTGGAAGCGGTTCGGGAAGTGCATAACGGAACCTTTCATATGTGGCTGCCCATCACGCAGTTTGTGAGCGGAGAAGTGTTTTTCCTGCAGCCCACACCCTTCGGCACGCTGACGGAGCCGGGAATGGCGGAGCATGTGATCACGGTGACGGGATATCAGGCAGGCAACAACAGTTTCTATGCGGAGTCGGGACGGGGCTTTGCACGAAGCGGCGGCGTGAAGCCGGATCTGGCGGCGCCGGGAGTGAATGTGTCAGTGCTTCGGGGAACAAGGTCCGGAGACAGTCTGGCAGCAGCCATCACCGCAGGAGCGGCAGCTCAGTTTATGCAGTGGGCAGTAGTGGAAGGAAATGAGCCTGTCGTGGGGAGCAGAGAGGTAAAGCACTATTTTGCAAGGGGAGCGGCGCGGAGTGAAGCCATCACCTATCCCAACAGAGAGTGGGGATACGGACGGCTGGATATGGTTGGCACTTTCAACGCCATGATCGGTGTATAAGAGGCCCGGAAAAGACATATATTGTGTAAAAAAAGGATCTTCCATGAAGACGATCTATGTAAAAGAATTATTGAAGGATCTGCAAAAGAGCGGCAGAGGGATTGCGGGAAAGGTGCTGGTTCTGTCAGCCTTTGCCTTGGCTGTGGTAGTGATGGGGAAAGCCATTGCAGGGCTTCGTACCCTTCCTGCATACGAAGAGATGAAGGAGGCGGTTCCGGTGTCGGAGACGGAGGCTATTCTGCTGGAAAAAGCAAAGGACTGGGGGCTTGGATTCGGTAAGAGCGGACAGAAGCCAACGGGAACAGCTACTGTGGCAGAGATGAAGCAATACAATGCGTATTACATGAGGGAAGATGAGGAAAAAGTGCTCTATTTGACCTTCGACTGTGGATATGAGAACGGCAACACAGAACCCATTCTGGATGCACTGAAGAAACACAATGCCCCGGCGACTTTCTTTGTGGTGGGACATTTCCTGGAAACGGCCCCGGAGATCGCAAAGCGAATGGTGGAAGACGGTCACACGGTGGGAAACCATACATACCATCATCCGGATATGTCCAAGATCACAACGCCGGATTCTTTTCGGAAAGAGACTGAGGAGGTGGAGAACCTGTTCCGAGAGGTGACGGGAACCGAGCTTGCGAAATATTATCGCCCGCCCCAGGGCAAGTACAGCACGGAAAACCTGCAGATAGCAAAAGATGCCGGCTACACCACCTTTTTCTGGAGCCTGGCCTACGTGGATTGGAAGCAGGACAGTCAGCCTACTCGCGAGAGTGCATTGAAAGTGCTGACGGAGCGGGTGCACCCCGGAGCCATCGTTCTTTTGCACAGCACCTCACAGACCAATGCAGAGATCTTGGATGAACTTCTGACAAAGTGGGAGGAGATGGGATATACCTTCCGCCCGCTGTCGGATTTTACACAGTAAAAAAGGTCCCCTCGCCTTTCGCGTGGGGACCTTTGAATAGGTATGGTTAGTTGTCCTTCTCGGAACGAGCGGTAATGATCCAGGGTGCAGGCTCCTGCTTGAAGGTATTCTTGCTGCCCAGCTTGCTGACAGAGATCTGAATGATGTCGATGTCAGTGAAACCGAGAGAAGTCAGGGTATCGTTGATGTTGGCTGCTACCTTGAAGTCCAGGGTATACATAACCAGCTTGATATCGGGATTGAGTTCCTTTAAGTAGGTCAGCTCCTGAGTGGTGCTTGCACTGGCAACCAGGAATACCAGAGAGGGAACGGGGCATTCTTTCATGCTGTCTGCATCTACATGATCGATGATCTTCACATTGTGGAGATCGAAGTGAGCTACATTATCCTCTAGAGTAGCGCGGTCTGCGTGGCTGTATTCTACAGCGATAACGGAACCTTCGGGAGCCATCAGAGCAGCCTCGATAGCGATGCTCTCGCCGCCGATAACACAGATATCATCCTGAGGAGCAACCATCATCTTGTTCAGGATAACGGCACGGATCTCGCTGCCTACATAGTGGATGGAACCGCGCTGGAACATCTCGTTGCTCAGACCGATCTTAGCGGTATTTCTTGCGTTGGGATTCAGGATCAGCATACCTGCGGAAGCATTGATGCCGCGGTCGATCATATCCTTTACCTGCTGATGAAGGATGGGGCCGGAGGGATCGGAACCCTCGTTGTACCATACTTCACACTCGCCCAGACCTGCGTTCCAGAGACGATAGAAAATATCGTCGATACCTGCGTTGGTGAATACCATGGTAGTCTTGTGTGCTTCCACGGTAGGGATGATGTTTTTATTCTTCTTGGTGATATCGATGATCTTTACATGCTCCAGATCCAAAGTGGTATTCTTGGCGTAATACTGGAGCCAGGAAAGAATTACTTCATTGGTAAAAATCTGCTTTTCCATAGGTTGTCCCCCTTGAAATGTATTTGTCAGAAAAAGATAAACTTATTATAACATTTATCGCGATATTTGTAAAAATAAATCTTGTAAATGAAATAGCGGCAATTTATAATAGAGGAATACTTTTCAAAATTTAGAAGGAGGCTCTTTATCAATGGAAAATGTTCTTTCTCAGGAAAAAGTAATTGTCATTGATTTCGGTGGCCAGTATAACCAGTTGGTTGCCAGACGCGTTCGAGAGTGTAACGTGTATTGCGAGATCTATTCCTACAGAACCAATATTGAGCAGATCAAGGCCATGAATCCCAAGGGAATCATCCTGACCGGCGGTCCTGCAAGTTGCTATGAACCCGGCGCAGCTACCTG
Organism: Acetatifactor sp.; assembly: GCA_024403365.1. Classification (GTDB taxonomy): domain Bacteria; phylum Bacillota; class Clostridia; order Lachnospirales; family Lachnospiraceae; genus Acetatifactor. The sequence continues at coordinate 9,912 of JAKSRX010000065.1, forward strand.
CAGCAAAGAGTTGTTTGAACTGGGTATTCCCGTGTTGGGACTTTGCTACGGCGCACAGCTGATGAACCACGTGCTGGGCGGCAAGGTGGAGAAGGCACCTGTTCGTGAATATGGTAAGACAAAGACTTTTATCGACGGCGGTAAGGATACATTGTTCGCAGGTGTAGAAGATGAGACCGTTGTATGGATGAGCCATTTTGATTATATTTCTCAGATCGCACCCGGCTTCAAGGTGCTGGCACACACTGCTGACTGCCCTTGCGCAGCAGATGCTTGTGAGGAGAAGAAACTGTACGCAATTCAGTTCCATCCCGAGGTACTTCATACCGTTCGCGGTAAGGAGATCCTCTTTAACTTCGTAAGAAACATCTGCGGATGTACCGGAACCTGGAGAATGGATTCCTTCGTAGAGAATACCGTAAAGGAGATCCGTGCAAAGGTAGGCGACGGCAAGGTTCTGCTGGCACTTTCCGGCGGCGTAGATTCCTCCGTAGCAGCAGGCCTGCTTTCCAGAGCCATCGGTAAGCAGCTGACCTGTGTATTCGTTGACCACGGCCTTCTCAGAAAGGACGAGGGCGACGAGGTCGAGGGCGTATTCGGTGAAGGCGGTCAGTTTGATCTGAACTTCATCCGTGTTAATGCCCAGGAGAGATATTACGGCAAGCTTGCAGGTGTAGAAGAGCCTGAGAGAAAGCGTAAGATCATCGGCGAAGAGTTCATTCGTGTATTTGAAGAAGAAGCAAAGAAGATCGGTGCAGTGGATTTCCTGGCACAGGGAACCATTTATCCCGATGTGGTTGAGTCCGGATTGGGCGGTGAGTCCGCTGTGATCAAGTCTCACCACAATGTAGGCGGTCTTCCTGATTTCGTAGATTTCAAGGAGATCATCGAGCCCCTGCGTGACCTGTTCAAGGACGAGGTAAGAAAAGCAGGCCTTGAGCTTGGTATCCCCGAACGGCTGGTATTCAGACAGCCTTTCCCCGGCCCCGGACTTGGTATCCGTATCATCGGTGAAGTTACCGCCGAGAAGGTCAAGATCGTACAGGATGCAGACTACATCTATCGTGAGGAAGTTGACAAGGCAGCAGCAGAGTACAAAAAAGAGAATGGTTGCGAACCCGCATGGGCACCTAACCAGTACTTTGCAGCGCTGACCAATATGCGTTCCGTAGGTGTTATGGGTGACGAGCGTACCTATGATTACGCAGTTGCACTTCGTGCAGTAAAGACCATCGACTTCATGACCGCTGAGAGCGCAGAGATTCCCTTCGCAGTTCTCCAGACCGTAATGAGCCGAATCATCAACGAGGTAAGAGGAGTCAACAGAGTATTCTTTGACCTCACCTCTAAGCCCCCCGGAACCATAGAGTTCGAGTAAAAGAATAAAGCCACAACCCCTTGATTTTACTGGGTTTGTGGCTTCTTTTTTTATTTTTGAGTACAAATTGAGTACATTTTTTTACTCCCTTTTTACAAAAGTGTGTCTATATACTAAATTTCAATTTGATGAATAAAGCTTATATTTATTCCTTTTGCTCGCTTGGATC
>JAKSRX010000066.1 GCA_024403365.1 Acetatifactor sp.
GATGTTCTTCAGCTCTACACGGTTGACCTTGATACCCCAAGGGTCGGTAGCGATATCCAGCTGAGCACGCATCTTGGTGTTGATGGTCTCACGGGAAGTCAGTGTCTGGTCCAGTTCCAGGTCACCGATGATGTTACGAAGAGTGGTAGCTGTCAGGTTCTCGATAGCCATCATAGGATTCTCAACACCGTAGGTGAAGAGCTTGGGATCGGTGATCTGATAGAATACTACAGTATCGATTCTCATGGTAACGTTATCCTTTGTGATAACGGGCTGAGGAGGGAAGTCTGCAACCTGCTCCTTCAGATTTACTCTTCTTGCTACTCTATCGATGATAGGAAGCTTTGTGTGGAAACCTACATGCCAGGTATCCTGGTAAGCACCCAGACGCTCAATAACGTAAGCCTGTGCCTGGGGAACGATCTTGATACAAGAGATCAGAATCGCAAGTAATACAATAATTAAAAGTCCAATAATGTACGGCATAATACCCTGCCCCTTTCTGTACTGTAGTCTGTGACAGTACGCACAATATTTATGTTATCTCTTATTCAGTATCAAGAGATTCCATCTTCTCCATCTGCAGAACACTCATGGGATCTGCTTTTGCCTCTTTCAGGTAGTCCTGCATGCCATCGTTAGGCTTTACGATCAGACGAACACCGTTGATCTCGATGACATCAACAACAGCGCCGGCGGTGATCCTCACCTTATCGTCGTAGCTTCTTGCACTCCACTCCTGGCCGTTCACGGTAACGGTACCCAGTGCCTGGAGATTATCGATATCGTTCATTACGATCGCCTGCTTGCCTACAAGGCTGTCAGCGTTGGTCTTGACACGATTCTTATTGAAGTACTTGATAGCGACGGGTCTTGTGAATACCAGCAACACGATGGATACGATCAGCATCAACAGGATCTGCAGCCAGATAGGCGCTCCCAGCATTGCTGCCAGAATACCGATCAGTGCGCCGCCTGCGAACCAGATCGTGGTAAGTCCAAGAGTGAATGCCTCAACTACCACTGCCAGAATCAGAACAATCAGCCAGAGAATAATCATTTTATCCATATTATTACCTCCCCTTTATCTTCCAAAAATACTATACACCATGAATTATGCTTTGTGCAATTCATTTATGATCATTATAGTTTCATTTTGCCCCAGATTCAATGCAAAGAGGTACACGATACAATGGAATAACGTGCAAAAAAAGCGGCACAAGCATTTGCTGTGCCGCCCAATCGTGCAGTTTTATAAAATTAGTGGAATACGTGGTTACCGATAATGATACCCTCACGACCGTCTGCACGACGGAAGTGGGTCAGGTCACCGACGTTGGAAACACCGGAAAGTGCTTCTTCTGCTGCCTTGATGCAGCTCTCATAAATCTGTCCGGACTCATATACGCGGTTTACCTTACCTGTCATAGCAGGGGTAAACTGACCGGATGCGTAAATAACACCGTGAATGGTATCAGGATAAGAAGAAGATCTGACACGGTTCATAACTACCGCACCTACCGCAACCTGTCCTTCATAAGGTTCTCCGCCTGCTTCGCAGTGGATCAGTGCTGCCAGCAAAAGGGTGGTGTCCGCATCTGCTGTGTATGCGCCGAAGTTAACGTTGCGCACAACATCCTTCTCAGCCTTCTGACGGGCTTTGATCTCGTCCATTGTCTCGCCGGTATCGATGGTGAACTCCAGAGATACGAATTCCTCGGATACATATCCGTCCATACCTTCGTAATCGATACAGATCCAACCGGTCTCTTCGTCCTGTTCAACCACATCGGCGATCTCTCCCTTGGGGAGAAGTGCCAGAACCTCGGCATCCGCATTGGGCTCCTTACGAACTCGAAGGGTCTCTGCTTCTACCGTTGCAATGGTACGGCCTACTTCTTTTGCCAGATCCTTGGCCTCCTCACCGAAGAGCAGGTAGGAATCCTTGGCCCAACCGACCAAATCGCCTGACTGTAACTTGGTCCATCCGTCTTTTCTCTCTAAGATGGTACCGCCGCAGTCCTTATAGATCTTGCCGACCTTGCCGGCATTGTCACGGGCTTCACTTCTGACATTCAGAACACTCTTTACATTCACCATGACCAGTGAATCAAAAATATCCTCTTCTTCCTCTTTTCCCTCAGTAGGGAATGAAAGGTTCAATTGTTTTGCCTGGGCATTCACAGTCTCGGGTGCGTTTGTCACACCGAGGCTAAGGAGAGCCGCCACGCCTCCTTTGAAATCCTGCAGGTAATCATTGCTGCCAGCCGCCCGAACGCTCATGTCTGTCTGCAGGATACAACACAGGGATAACAGAACTCCCATCACTGCAGCAAACAGCTTTCTGCTTCTTGCCATTATTTTTACCTCCGAAATAGTAAACCTGGTAATAATTATTACATTTTTTGAAGAAATTATTACAAAATTATTAAATTCCTCAAAACGTTAGGTGCTATCATAGCAGAAGCAAAAAAATTTGTCAAGTTTTTATCTCTTTTTTGCATATTTTAGGCAAAATATGCCGTATTTTCAATGTTTTTAAGCAGTTTTAGCCATAAACGCAATTTCGTAAATTATATATTTACGTCTTGTTGTTATCGTTTTATGATAATACATTATCAAGTCGCATTATTGTATATACTTATTCGTATTATCGTATTTTCAGCCTCGTTTTTCTGCATTTTTCAAGGTTTTTTCTATGCTCCGACGCAAAAAGACCTCCCCTGTTCGGGGAGGTATCAATTGTTACATTTTGTTCATGATTTCAGCTTACAGATTCTTGGATTTCTCGATGCAGGCTTCCATAGCGTCCATGACTGCGGCGCGGAATCCTTTCTCCTCCAATACCTTTACAGCCTCGATGGTAGTACCGCCGGGGGAACACACCATATCCTTCAATTCGCCGGGATGCTTGCCGGTCTCCAGCATCAGTTTCGCACTTCCCATCACTGCCTGGGCTGCGAACTCATACGCCTGGGCTCTGGGCATACCTGCCAGCACTGCCGCATCTGCCATAGCCTCGATAAACATGAATACATAAGCGGGAGAACTTCCGCTGACACCTACAACTGCGTCCATCAGTCTCTCAGGCACTACGCTGGCCTTACCGAAGGAGGTCAGAAGCTTCAGTGCCAGTTCCATCTCGGTCTCATTCACTGCGTTGTTGGCACATACGCCGGTGCAGCCTTCCAGAACCAGTGCGGGTGTGTTGGGCATACAGCGCACGATCTTGTGGTCATCACCGAATGCGTTCTGCAGATACTCCAGACTTCTGCCGGCTACGATACTGATGATAATGGTCTCCTTCTTCACGGAAGCCTTAATGCCCTCGATAACTTCACCCAGGAAAATAGGCTTTACTGCCAGGAAAAGCACATCTGCAGCTTTGGCAACCTCTGCATTGTCTGCCACTGCCTGAATACCAAACTTCTCTGCAGCCTTCTGACGCATGCTCTCCACTACGTCTGCACCGATGATATCAGTACTTGCCACCATGTTTTTAGCAAGCATACCGCCGATGATGGCGCTTGCCATGTTACCCAAACCGATAAATCCAATCTTCATACTGTTGATCTCCTCTTTTTACTGTGTCTTTGTCTATGTGCTTCGTGCATCAGCAGGGATGTGGCGATGGCCGCATTTAAGGATTCCACCTGTCCCTCCATAGGGATCTTCAGATACTCCCCTGCCAGGTCCGCAATTTCCTTAGTGAGTCCGTTTCCTTCGTTGCCGATCAGGAAAGCTGTTCCTTCTATAAAAGAGAAACTGTCGTAATACTTTTGTCCCGCCAGATGTGCGGCGTAAGTATGTATCTTCTTTTCATGCAGTTTCTGAATGGTCTCCGCCAGATCATCCACATAGAGAAAAGGTACCCTGAATATGGAACCCATGGTGGCACGAATGGTCTTGGGATTGTAGATGTCCACCGTCTGCCTGCTCATGATCACGCCGGTGACCCCTGCGCCTTCTCCGGTGCGGACGATGGTTCCCAGATTGCCGGGATCCTGCAGATTCTCAAGCACCACAAGAAGGGGCTTTTCTGCATTCAGAAGCTGATCTAAGGTGTACTCCGGTCTTTTCAGCACACAAAGGATCCCCTGAGGGGTCTGGGTGTCCGACATCTTCGCAAAGAGGTCGTCAGCCACCACCTCATATCCGGTGCGCTTCAATTTCTCTGACAGATCCGGTCTGGAGAGTGCTTTTTCCTCTGCGCTTGCCGCCAGATACACTTCCTGCACGTTTGCCTCAGGCGCTTCCTCGAACATCTTGAAGCCCTCTGTCAGAAAGATCCCTGCACTTCTTCGCTCCTTGGCCTTGGTCTGCCACTGTATCACTTGTTTCACTTTTCCGTTGGAACTGCTGGTAATCATAGATTCCTCCGTTTTTACAGAGATAAAAAAGATAACGGCTGCCAGATCCGGCAGCCGTTGAATGTTTCATTATTATACGGTTAACAGCTGAGCAACCTCGAACTGATACTCGTCGATACCCTTCTCCATCTTCAGAGCCTCTTCAATATCGTAGTCAACGAACTGACCGTTGCGATATCCTACAACTCTGTTGGTCTTGCCGCCAAGCATGATATCTACTGCATATGCGCCCATAATGGATGCATAGTAACGATCCATAGCGGTAGGGTTACCACCACGCTGCATGTAACCAAGGATGGTAGCTCTGGTCTCAATACCGGTAGCAGCTTCGATTCTTCTTGCCATGGAAGTAGAATGTCCGATGCCCTCTGCATTGATGATGATGTGGTGAGTCTTACCCTTCTTACGGCTCTCAATGATGTGGTTGATGATCTCCTGCTCATTGTAGTCGTACTTCTCAGGGATCAGGATGTCTTCTGCACCGTTAGCGATACCACACCAAAGTGCGATGTAACCTGCGTTACGTCCCATAACCTCGATGATGGAGCAACGCTCATGGGAGGAAGAAGTATCCTTAACCTTGTCGATCGCTTCCATAGCGGTATTAACAGCGGTATCGAAACCGATGGTGTACTCTGTACAGGAAATATCAAGGTCGATGGTTCCGGGAAGACCTACTGTATTGATGCCCAGTCTGGAAAGAGCCTGTGCGCCGCGGTAGGAACCGTCACCGCCGATAACAACGATACCATCGATGCCGTGCTTTCTACAAATGTCAGCACCCTTCTTCTGATATTCTGCCTTCTTGAACTCAAGACATCTTGCAGTACCAAGTACGGTACCACCTCTCTGAATGATATCAGAAACATTACGTGCCTCTAAGTCTATGATCTCTTCATTAAGAAGTCCGTTATAACCTCTCTTAATGCCTTTTACTTTAATTCCTCTTGCAATCGCAGTACGTACAACAGCACGGATCGCTGCGTTCATTCCGGGTGCGTCACCGCCGCTGGTCAAAACTGCAATTGTTTTAATTTCACCTGCCATGTCCTCTACCTCCTGATGACAATGCTCCTTGGTAATAATGATTACTTAATCAATTTCGTATTTTATACCATTTCCCTTGTGTTTTCAATGTTTTTTTCACAACAAAGGGCAGGAAATTAGCGAGTTTTCACGTTTTCCGCTCCGAACAGCACCTGCAATTTTGCCAAAAGTTCAGCATTTGCTCGAACACGGAGGTTGGGAGGCAACACTTTGATATTTTTTGTTTTTCTTACAAAAATAACCACATCATCGTTGCCGTCGGAGTCCGCAATGGCTGAAAGCAGCTCCTTTTCTCTGGCAAGATAGCTCTCCACATCCTCAAACTGGATCCAAATACCTCTGGGGATCACTTTCTTCTCGGGCTGGGCGGGTTCCGCTGCAGGTGCGGGAGCCGGTGCGCTGTTTCTATTATTATAGGAACTGCTTCGGCTGTACTGGCTTCTGTTGCCGTACTGGCTCACGAACAGAGGTCGTCCGTTATTCGCCATAGCTTCCTCAAAGCTGACGATCTGCTCACAGATGATCTTGCCGTCCTTGTCTTCCTCCACGGAGACACGTCCCTTGATGAAGATCTTCGCTTCCTCGGAAAGCAGTGTGCTGTAGCGCTCGTAGTCCTTGGGGAATACCACCACTTCCACGTTGCCTACCAGGTCTTCCAGATTTAAGAAGGCCATGATCTTGTCGTTCTTGGTGTACTTCACGGTCTTCTCGGCGATCATACCGCCCACCACTGCCATAGTCTGATCCTGCACGCGGACGGAATTGGTCTCCTCATCCAGTGCAAAGTCTGCGGTGGTATTGGTGATATTGCGCTGCCACAGGTCCTGATAGCTCTCCAGGGGATGACCGCTTAAGTAGATGCCCAGCACTTCCTTCTCGAAGGCCAGTACCATCTCCTTGGGATACTCTGCCACATCAGGCATGCGAATGTCGAATTCATCCTTCTGAGAATCATCCGCGATATCAAACAGGGACATCTGTCCCAGCAGATTGTTCTTCTTATCTTTCACCACATGATCCAGAAGCTGGGAGTAGACGGTCATAAACTGCTGTCTGTTGCCGCCCAGGCTGTCCAATGCTCCGGCCTTGATAAAGTTCTCGATGGCGCGCTTGTTCAGATCCTTGCTGGCCATACGGGTAATAAAATCGTTTAAGTTGGTGAAGATGCCTCGTTCTTTTCTCTCCTCTACGATGGCTTCGATCACGGGACGTCCCACGCTCTTGATGGCGGTCAGGGCGTAACGGATCTTGCCGTCGGACACGGAGAAGCCGCTCTGTCCCTGATTGATGTCGGGAGGCAGAAGCTCGATGCCCATGTTGCGGCAGGTGAGGATATATTCGGAGACCTTCTTGGAGTTATCGATGACAGAGGTCATAAGCGCTGCCATAAACTCCACAGGATAATAATACTTTAAATAAGCGGTCTGCAGGGCAACCACTGCGTAGCATGCCGCATGGGACTTGTTGAAAGCATACTTGGCGAAATCCATCATATCATCGTAGATGCCGCCTGCCACCTCTTCGCTGATGCCCTTGGACAGACAGCCGGGAACACCTTCCTCTGCATTACCGTAGATAAAGTTGGCACGCTCCTTCTCCATGACAGACTGCTTCTTCTTACTCATGGCACGGCGAACCAGGTCGCTTCGGCCCAGGGTATATCCGCCCAGGTCTCGTACGATCTGCATAACCTGCTCCTGGTAAACGATACAGCCGTAGGTGGGGGAAAGGATGGGCTCCAACTGAGGGCAGGAATATACGACATCATTGATGTTGCTCTTACCCTTGATATATTTGGGAATGAAGTCCATGGGACCGGGACGATACAGGGAGATACCCGCGATAACATCCTCCAGATTCTGGGGGCGAAGTTCCTTCATGAAACTCTTCATGCCCGCACTTTCCAACTGGAAAATACCCTCGGTCTTACCGGAACCGATCAGTTCCAGTACCTGAGGATCATTGTAATCAATATTGTCAATATCGATATGCTTGCCGGTGCTCTGCTCGGCGAACTTCACCGCATCCTGGATCACGGTAAGGGTACGAAGTCCCAGAAAGTCCATTTTCAGAAGGCCCAGTTCCTCCAGGGTGGTCATGGTGAACTGAGTGGTGATGGAACCGTCACTGCCTCGGGACAAAGGTACGAACTCGTCCGCAGACTTCTGGCAGATAACAACGCCTGCCGCATGCATGGAAGTATGTCTGGGCAGACCTTCCAGTCTCTTACACATATCGATGAGATAGCGAACCTCGTCATCCGTCTGGTACAGAGTGCGGAACTCGGGATTCATCTCCAGCGCACGCTCCAGGGTGATATTCAGTTCGTTGGGGATCATTTTGGCGATGGCATCACACTTCGCATAAGGCAGGTCCATAACACGACCCACGTCACGAATAACGCCCTTTGCAGCCAAGGTACCGAAGGTGACGATCTGTACCACCTTGTCGGCACCGTATTTTCTGCCTACGTAATCGATGACTTCCTGACGTCTGTTGTAGCAGAAGTCGATATCGATATCGGGCATGGATACACGCTCGGGATTTAGGAATCGCTCAAACAGCAGACTGTAGCGAATAGGGTCGATGTTGGTGATCTTCAGGCAGTAGGAAACGATACTTCCCGCTGCGGAGCCTCGTCCGGGGCCTACCGGGATTCCGTTGGATTTCGCATAGTTGATGAAATCCCATACGATCAGGAAATAGTCTACATAACCCATCTTGCGGATGACGCCCAACTCATAGTCCAGGCGCTCACGGAGAGTCTGACCGGTCTGACCGGCGGGAAGATTCTCATCACCGTAACGCTCAAGCAATCCGTCTGTACACAGTTTATTCAGATAGGTCCAGGAATCATAGCCTTCCGGCACCTCGTATTTCGGCAGTTTGGTCACGCCGAATTCGATCTCTACATTACAGCGGTCGGCGATGACCTGGGTATTCTCCACAGCCTCCCAGGCATAGGGGAACAAGCCCTTCATCTCCTCTTCGCTCTTTACATAATACTGACCGCCCTCATAGCGCATTCTGTCCTCATCAGCCAGCTTCTTGCCGGTCTGCAGGCACAGGAGAATGTCATGGGAGTCAGCGTCTTTCTCATAGGTATAGTGAACGTCGTTGGTGGCAACCAGGGGGATATCCATCTCACGGCTCATGCGCATCAGTTCCATGTTCACGGTGCGCTGTTCGGGGATGCCATGGTCCTGCAGCTCCAGGAAATAGTTTCCCTTTCCGAAACAGGCCTCGTACTTTCTGGCAGCCTTTCTTGCCTCGTCCAGCAGGCCCTTGGAAATATTACGCTGCACCTCACCCGCAAGGCAGGCGCTCAGTGCGATCACGCCCTCATGGTACTGATTCAGTACCTCCATATCTACTCTGGGCTTGTAGTAATATCCTTCGGTAAAACCTTTGCTGACGATCTTCACCAGATTGGCATAACCCACGTTGTTCTCAGCCAGCAGCACCAGGTGGTAGTAACGATCCTCGCCGCCGGTGAGTTCCTTGTCGAATCTGGAATTGGGAGCAACATATACCTCACAGCCCAGGATAGGCTTGATACCTTCCGCCCGGGCAGCACGATAGAAATCAATGACACCGTACATGACACCATGGTCTGTGATGGCAGCACTGTTCATTCCCAGTTCTTTCACGCGGGAGACATATTCTTTGATTTTATTGGACCCGTCTAACAGGGAATACTCTGTGTGGACATGCAGATGAACGAATGCCATAAACTTGCTCCTTTTTTCATAACATACTAAATCGATTATAGCACAAACTGCAGAAACATACTACCTCTTTTGCCCGCATCGCGATTATTTTAGGACGCTCCGGGAGACGAATTTCTTGCTTTTCTTCCCGTCGCAAAATATAATGGAAACAACAATAAATGAGTTAGAAAGAAGGTGTTCCCATGAGTCTTTTCGTCATAATCTGCATATTGCTGCCTATCATACTGTTCATCGCAGAGACTATGTCCCTGAATGACCGCACCAAAGTCACATTGCGGGTCATCAACACACTGATCCTGACAGTAGAAGGAGGCGTCGTTGTCTTTTTTGTATTTCTGTTAAGCATCTTCGCCAACAGAGGAGAGGAATACGCCGGCCGCGTGATATTTGCCTTCTCTGCCGCGACGATTCTTTTCTTTGTCCTTCTCATCGGCATCGTATGGCACGGCTACCGCAAAAAGGCATTCCTGATAACCATCGGCAGCCTGTTCCTGATCTGTATGTCGCTGGGCATCGGTTACTCCGCATGGAACGAACATATCAGAAATATCCCCAAGGTAGTGGTGAGCGATGAGATCCTGTACAAATATAATCCTCACTTCTCCGATAATAAGCTGGTGCGTCTGGCTTCAGAACCCACCGTACGATTCAACAACGATCCTCCGGTCATGGACGGTGCTACCGCACTGTATCCCGTCTACGCCGCTTTTGCCAACGCCTTGTATCCCAGTGATACCATGAAAGCATATTCCTACTGGGAAGGTTCCCTTCGTTGTACCAAGACAGACGGAGCCTACGAATCCCTGATAGGCGGTGATGCGGACATCATCTTCGTGGCATCCCCCAGCAAACAACAGGCTGAGGCCGCTAAGGAACAAGGTGTGGAATTGGTCTTCACCCCCATCGGCCGCGAGTGTTTCGTATTCTTCGTCAATTCCAAAAACAAACTGGACAATATCACCGTCGAGCAGATACAGCAGATCTACTCCGGCGATCTGACCCACTGGGATGAATTAGGCATTCACGGCTTGGGAATGATCCGTCCCTTCCAGCGTGAGGAAGGCAGCGGCAGCCAGACTTACCTGCTTCGCATGATGGGAGATATCCCCGTCCTGAAGCCGGAGATGGAGGATGTTTCGGAAGGCATGGGCGGCATCATCCACAAGGTGGCTGATTACAAGAACTATAAAAATGCCATCGGTTATTCCTTCCGCTTCTATGCTACCGAGATGGAAGAAACCAACCAGATCAAGCTGCTGTCCCTGGATGGCATTGCTCCCACCAAGGAAAATATCATAAACAACACCTATCCTCTCAGCGGCGAATTCTATGCTGTCACCAGAAGCGACTGCACCGAGGATACCACAAAACTGATCGACTGGATCCTCTCCGAGCAGGGACAGGATATCATCGACCGCACAGGATATGTACGTCTATATTGATCATTTACAGCATAAAAAAACTCCGCTTGCAAAAAGCGGAGTTTTTTTGGTTACGGGTGAGCGATGCTCACCCGTAACAATAATTACTCTTACAGATACTTCTTCAGTGCCTCTGCCTTATCGCATGCCTCCCAGGGAAGGGATACATCATCACGGCCGAAGTGACCGTATGCTGCAGTTGCACGATAGATAGGTCTGCGCAGGTCAAGCATCTTGATGATGCCTGCGGGACGAAGGTCGAAATGCTCACGAACGATCTCAACCAGCTTGTTGTCGGAAACCTTACCGGTACCGAAGGTATCTACCATAACGGAGGTAGGCTGTGCTACACCGATCGCATAGGACAACTGGATCTCACACTTCTCAGCCAGGCCTGCTGCTACGATATTCTTAGCAACGTATCTTGCTGCGTAAGCTGCACTTCTGTCAACCTTGGTGCAGTCCTTACCGGAGAAAGCACCGCCGCCGTGACGAGCGTATCCACCGTAGGTGTCTACGATGATCTTACGGCCGGTAAGACCTGCATCACCCTGAGGTCCGCCGATTACGAAACGGCCGGTAGGGTTGATGAAGAACTTGGTATTCTCATCGATGAGTTCAGCAGGGAGCACGGGATCGAAGACATACTTCTTGATGTCTGCGTGGATCTGTTCCTGGGTAACGTCCTCATCATGCTGAGTGGAAAGAACCACTGCCTCTAAGCGAACGGGCTTGCCGTTCTCATCATATTCTA
>JAKSRX010000067.1 GCA_024403365.1 Acetatifactor sp.
CATTCAGATCATGGTATCTGTGGCTGTATTGTATGCCATGCAGCTGTAGTTCCCGAAAAAGGAGAATCTATTATGTTCGATAAACTGACACCCGGCGACATCAAAAAGATGCAGGAAGAGATCGATTATCGTAAGCTTGTGGTACGCCCCAAGGCACTGGAGGATGTGAAAGAAGCCAGAGCCCAGGGAGACCTCAGCGAAAACTTTGAATATTATGCGGCGAAGAAATTCAAGAATCAGAACGACAGCCGTATCCGTTATCTGGAGAAGATGATCAAGACAGCCACCATCATTTCCGAGGAATCCGCGGAGGATGAAGTGGGCATGAACAATACCGTGACCATAGAGTTTGTGGATGACGGAACCGTGGAGACCTATAAGATCGTGACCACGGTGCGTGCGGATTCCCTGTCCAACCTGATCACCAACGAAAGCCCGCTGGGCAAAGCCTTGCTTCATAAAAAAGTAGGCGATGTGGTGACAGTTCATGTGAATGATTCCGTGGAATACGATGTGAAGATCATCAAGATCGAGAACACCGTGGATGACGGTAGTGATAAATTGAGGAGTTACTAATGAAGAAATATCTGTTGTTTGATCTTGACGGAACGCTGACAGATCCCAAGCTCGGCATCTGTACCTGCGCGCAGTATGCGCTGGCCAGCTTTGGAATCGATGAGCCTGACCTGGACAAGCTGGAGCCTTTTATCGGCCCGCCCTTAAAGGACAGTTTCATGGATTTCTATCAGATGACCGAGGAACAGGCGGAGGCAGCGATCAAGAAATACAGAGAACGTTTCAGCGACGTGGGCTTGTTTGAAAACACCATGTATGAGGGTGTGGATCAGATGCTGAAGGCACTGTCCTCCAGAGGAATGGTCCTGGCGGTAGCTTCCAGCAAACCCACTGTTTTTGTGGAAAAGATCCTGGAGCATTTCCATATCCGCCAGTACTTCAAAGTAGTGGTGGGCAGTGAATTGGACGGCCGCAGATCCAACAAGGACGAAGTGGTGGAGGAAGCACTGCGACAGCTCTTCGGAACTAAGCGTGTGGAGAAGAGCGAAGTCTACATGATCGGTGACAGAAAGTTCGACGCCATCGGCGCAAGAGCCATGGGCATCGAGAGCATCGGAGTCACCTACGGCTACGGTTCCATGGAGGAATTGAAAGAGGCCAAGGCAGACTACATCGTGCAATCTGTGGAAGAACTGAAGAAGTTTCTGCTTCGCGGTACCGATGATGCACCCAAGGGTCTGGATATGAATCGTGTGGTCAAGACAGCCATTCCCATCGCCATGTTTATCTTTGTGAAAATGGGTGCCATGTACCTGACCCAGGGCATGTTTTTAGTGCTGGGCGGCAGTATTTTCGGTGTCCCTATGGTGGATATTTTTGAGGACGGCACCGCCATGGTAACAGGAAACGGCAGGGCAGTGATGTCCCTTGTGGGCTTTATCGCAGGTGCGGCAGCGATCCTGAAGGGTGCCAGGGTGATGATCCCCAGGGCAAAGGAAGAAGCTTATCTGAGCCACCTTCGCAAGGAGCCGGTATCCTCATATGTATATTTTGCACTTTGTGCTTTAGGTGCGATGTTTGTCCTAAACATCCTGCTTCAGAAACTGGGGCTGACTGCCAGCGCCGGCGGATACAATACCGCGACCGAAGCGCAGCAGTCTGCGAATATTATTTTGGGGATCCTTCTGTATGCTTTGGCAGCTCCCGTAGCGGAGGAACTGCTGTTTCGCGGCATCGTGTACAACGGCCTGAAACGCAGCATCAAACCATTGCATGCGGCACTTTTGTCCGCACTGATCTTCGGAGTCTATCATGGCAATTCCGTGCAGAGCCTGTACGGTTTTCTTATGGGCTTTCTCTTTGCCTATGGCTATGAATACTTCGGCAATTTTGCAGTGCCGGTGGTTTGTCATATGGTTGTGAACCTGCTGACCTATCTGTTAGGAGCGGTGGGAGTATTCGGCTTCTTGATGAACTGGACAGTCTGCATCATCGCACTGGTGGTAGGGGCGTTAGGACTGTTTTCCATGATTGGACGGAAGAGGATCTACTGATGACTTTTGAATGGGAGAGATACTATGGATCGAGATGAGATCTTGCAGGCGTGGAAGCGAGTGAACTGGAGCGGCTCCTCCGGATTGCAGCCTGCGGAGAAGTATAACTATAAAAGGATCAAAAAAGCAATTGAAACATATGCGATGGGTGCAATGGTATTCGAAGTTGTTTTGATGTCGGATGAGAGCAGGCTGGGTAGCAGCAAGCAAGGTATTTTGATGACCGAGGATATGCTCTATATTTCCGAGGACAAAACGGAGATTCCCTTGGAGGATTTGGAAAAGGTATACGAGGAGGATGGTTCCCGCCTGGTATTTCAATATGCAGATGGGAAGGAAATAGCCGCTTGTGTGAACGCCGAAGTGACGCGACCCTTGTGTGAGATGATGAATCTGCTGATTGCTTCTGACAGCATTGTGCAGAAACAGGAGCAAAGGGATCAGACTGTAGTCGAGGTCGAGGAGAGACCGATGACAAATTTGCCGCTGAAACCTGATGACCATTATACATTTATCAGTTACTGTCACAAGAATATGGCAGTCATAAAGCCGATCTTAGACAGATTGCAGGCAGATGGCTATCGTATCTGGTATGATGAGGGAATCGAGATAGGATCTGAGTGGGCGGAGTCTATTGCTACCAGCCTGGACAATGCAGACTCTATGTTAGCATTTATGTCCAGGGAATATACAGAGTCGCCCAATTGCAAAGATGAGTTGGAATATGCTAAGGACTGTGATAAGCCAAGATTACTTGTGTACATTGATGATGTACAACTGACAGGCGGCATGAAGTTGAGACACGGACGCTTGCAGGCCCTTTTCTACCAGGAGTATGAGGATAAGGAACAGTTCTACCGGAAACTATATAGTACCCCGGTTTTCGCTAATACAAAAAAATAAGGAATCATATTATGAAGAATGAATGGACGCAAGCCTGGCTTGCATATGAGAAAAGAGAAGAGAAGGGCAACGGTGCTTATTTTGCATCGGTTGCTGTGAATGGTTTTGATACAGAAAATGTTGTCGTACAGAGTGCCTTGAAGGAACTGAAGAAGGGCATCAAAGGCATGTTGGATGCAGAGCCTATGATGGCGGACAAAGCGACCTTTGTGATGAAAAAAGATTTTGCTCTGAATGCGGAAGGTTATACTCTGACCGAGACTGATGGCGTTCTGACCCTGGCAGCAGGCGGAGAGAACGGCCTGCTCTACGGCGTGTTCGAGGTGCTTCGCCGCATCGCAATGGAGAAGAGCCTGCAGGGCGTTTCCGTGAACGCAGCTCCCGATTGTCCTCTCAGAATGCTGAACCACTGGGACAATATGGACAACAGCATCGAGAGAGGTTACTCCGGTGAATCCTTCTTCTTCGAGGATAACGAAGTGGTAGTAAATGACCGTACCGTGGATTATGCCAGACTGGCAGCCAGTGTCGGCATCAACGGCGTGGTGATCAACAACGTCAATGTAAAACAGGCGGCATCTTACCTGATCACCGATCGATATTACGCCAAGGTTGCCGAGATGGCAAAGGTATTTGCAGATTACGGCATCAAATTTTTCATGAGTCTGAATTATGCTTCCACCATTGAGATCGGCGGCATGAACAGCGCAGATCCTCTGGATCCTGAGGTCATCAGCTGGTGGGAAAAGAAGATAGCAGAATGCTATGCGAACATTCCGAACCTGGGAGGTTTCCTGGTCAAGGCTGACTCCGAGGGACGTCCCGGTCCCTTCACCTACGGCAGAACTCAGGCGGACGGTGCCAATATGCTGGCGGATATCATCAAGCCTTACGGCGGTATCATCATCTGGCGCTGTTTCGTCTATAACTGTCAGCAGGACTGGAGAGATTACAAGACCGACAGAGCCCGCGCAGGCTATGACAACTTTATCGAGATGGACGGTGATTACCATGAGAACGTGATCCTGCAGATCAAGAACGGTCCCATGGATTTCCAGATCAGAGAGCCTATTTCTCCTCTGCTGGGCGGCCTGAAGAAGACCAACCAGATGCTGGAGGTGCAGGTAGCGCAGGAGTATACCGGACATCAGATCGATGTCTGCTACCTGATGCCTATGTTCAAGGAAGTACTTGATTTCAAGACCTACTGCAGTGAGAAGAATGACTGCGTAAAAGATATCATCAGCGGTAAGACTCTGGGCAATACCAACACCGGTATTGCTGCAGTCATCAATACCGGAAACGATAAGAACTGGACCGGAAACGATCTGGCTGCCGCAAACTTCTACGGCTTCGGTCGACTGGGCTTTGACACAGAACTTTCCTCCGAGGAGATCGCGGAGGAGTGGATCCGCCTGACTTTCGGAAACGATCCCCAGGTCATCGAGAAGGTGATGGGTATCCTGCTTCCTTCCAGAGCAACATACGAGAAATATACCAGTCCTCTGGGAATCGGCTGGATGGTGACTCCTCATGTACACTACGGCTGCAGTGTGGACGGTTATGAGTACAGCCGCTGGGGCACCTACCACAGAGCGGACCATCTGGGAATCGGCGTGGACAGAAGCCACAACGGCACCGGATATGCTTTGCAGTATCATGAGCCCAATGCTTCCATGTATGATTCCATGGAGACCTGCCCCGAAGAACTTCTGTTGTTCTTCCATCATGTGCCTTATACCTATGTGTTAAAGAGCGGAAAGACACTGATCCAGCATATCTATGACACTCATTTCGAGGGCGTGGAAGAAGTAGAGAAGATGATCGCTGCCTGGGAGAGCCTGAAGGAAAAGATCGCACCGGAAGTGTATGACAACGTCTCAGAGCGCTTCGGTCGTCAGCTTACCAATGCGAGAGAGTGGAGAGATCAGGTGAATTCCTATTTCTACCGAAAGAGCGGTATCCCGGATGAGAAGGGAAGACAGATCTGGTAAATAACAAAAGAAAACGGACTTGCCATAAAGGCAGGTCCGTTGTTTTTTTGTGACAGGAAATGGTTGGTTTCCTACCACTTGCCGGGCAGCCCGGCTGTATAGGAGAATGGTTACGGTTTGCTGAATAATTTTCTGTACTCTGTGGGGGTGCATCCCTTGATGTCCTTGAAAGTACGATTGAAGGTGGTCAGGTTGGAGAAGCCTGTCTGCAGTGCGATCTCCGTGATGGACAGTTCCGGGTTTAACAGGAGATTGGTGCTGGCCTTGATCTTCTGCATGCGCACGTAATCGTAGAAACTGTAGCCGGAGTGCTCCTTGAACAATCTGGAGAAATGGAACTTGGAGAAGCAGGCTACCTCGGCAACGGTCTCCAAAGCGAGATTGTCACAAAGGTGGTTGTCGATATAGGCATAGACATCGTTGAAGCACTGCTGCAGTTCCTGCTGCTTGGCTTTATTTGCGGTGGAGTAGCCGTTGACCTGCAC
Organism: Acetatifactor sp.; assembly: GCA_024403365.1. Classification (GTDB taxonomy): domain Bacteria; phylum Bacillota; class Clostridia; order Lachnospirales; family Lachnospiraceae; genus Acetatifactor. Next base: position 5,452 of record JAKSRX010000067.1, read on the forward strand.
CTTGGAGGCACAGTATCTGGCATAATTCACGAAGAACATCAGTAATCTGGAATGAATGGCGGAATCCCGCAGATTGTAATCTCCGTAGTAATCCTGGCAGATACGATAGATGATCTCACATTGTTCCATATAGATGGAAGGGCAGAGAGACTTGCTGATCAGTACCGGCTTGTTGAAGAAGAACTTCAGGTAGGAGAAATTGTTGATGACATCGAACTGGTTCGGGTCGAAAAGCAGGATCAATCGATATCCGTCGGCAGGAGCGGACAACTGGTGCAGTTCTCCGGAAGGGATGATGAAGATATCACCTTCCTTCAACTCATAGGTGGTGCCGCCGGCCGTTACGGTATAACCGTTTTTCAGCGGAATGATGATCTCTGAGGCGGGATGCCAGTGAAGATCATAATCCATTGCTTCCTGGTTGATCCAGAGACGGAAGGCTGAGCCGGCAGGAAATGCCACATTTTCAGACTCGCCGTCCAACTGTCTGCGGAACCCGTAGCCGTACTGCAATTCTTTATAATGTTCCATCACTTCTTTGTCCAAAGCGGACATCACTGCATTATCCATAGTCTCCTCAAAGCGACTTTAACATTTTTCGGCATACTGTACGAAAAATGAAAGCATTTACATATTGTTTTCGGCATACTTCCTCATATTGAGAATAGCATTTTTGGTTAAAAAACACAAGAAATATTAAAAAAATAGCCTAATAATAGCAATTTGTGAAAAAGGGAATCGCAATTATTTACAAGTTTGAAGCATTTTGATGCGATAAAATGTAAGGGATTACAGAACAGGAGGAAATGATCTGTGAAAGAGAAGAAACAGCAGTCTGTTGCGCTTCCGAAACGTAAGGTCAGCGCCAAAGTGTATATGAAGCGATACTGGCAGTTATATGCATTGCTGGCATTGCCCTTGATTTATCTTTTGGTGTTCAAATACGCCCCTATGATCTATGTACAGATCGCATTTAAGAAGTACAGCATCGTAAAGAGTGTATGGGAGATGCCCCTGGCAAAGAATCATGGTTTTGAGTACTTTATCAAAGCATTCAAAAACAACGATTTCCGCTATGCTCTCAGAAATACCCTGACTTTGAATCTGTTGGATCTGATCGTGGGATTCCCGGCACCTATCATTTTTGCATTGATCCTGAATGAGTTGTGCTTTAAGAATTTCAAGCGCGTTGTGCAGACCATCGCTTACATGCCCCACTTCCTTTCCTGGGTCATCATCTCCAGCCTGGCACTGCAGCTTCTGGCTCCTTCCGCAGGTCTTGTTAATATGGTCATCCAGAGAATGGGCGGCGAAGCCATTCCTTTCCTGAACGACGCAAAGTTGTGGATAGGCAGCTACATCGGCTTCGGTGTATGGCAGAACTTCGGTTGGGGTTCCATCGTATATCTGGCAGCTATTGCCGGTATCAACCCCGAACTGTATGAGGCAGCCAGCGTAGACGGTGCAGGACGATTCCGTAAGATGTGGCACATCACACTGCCCGGCATCAAGCCTACTATCGTTGTTCTGCTGATCATGAACCTCGGTAATAGCCTGGGCAGCAGCTGCGACAGACCTTTCGCATTCCAGAACAACCTGGTAATGAAGGTTGCAGAAGTTATTTCTACATATGTATACCGTGCCGGTATCAAGGGTCTGCAGTTCTCCCTGACCACCGCAGTTGGTTTGTTCCAGTCCATCGTCGGCGTATTCTTCCTGCTGATGGCTAACTGGATCTCCCGTAAGCTCGGCGAACGCGGAATCTGGTAAAAGGGGGGATAAGAGATGAAAGTAAAATCAACAAGTGCTAAAATCGGCGACTGGGTCTTCGTGCTGATCTGTGTCTTCGTCAGTCTGATTTGTATCATTCCCATGATCAACCTGTTGGCGAAGTCCTTAAGTGAATCATCCGCCCTGATCCGAAACGAAGTATATCTGCTTCCCAAGGGCTTTAACCTGAATGCATACTCCACCGTTTTGAAGGATCCCAAGTACATCAGAGCTTTCGGCTGGACAGTGTTCCTGACCATAGTTTGTACCATTACTTCTTTGGTAATGACTACACTGTGTGCTTATCCTTTGATCTTTGAGAACCTGAAGGGCAGAGGAGTGATCAACGTATTTATCACCATCACCATGTTCTTCAACGCAGGTACCATTCCTAACTACCTGCTGATGCAGAGACTGAATCTTCTGGACCATCCTTTGGTTCTGATCGTTCCGTCCTGCTTGAGTGTCTACAACATGATCATTATGAGAAGTTTCTTCTACGGCATCCCGGATTCCCTGAGAGAGTCCGCGGAGATCGACGGAGCCACATTCTTCCAGGTACTGGTGAAGATCTATGTGCCTTTGTCAAAGCCCGTATATGCAACACTGGCATTGTTCTATGCAGTAGGCCGTTGGAACGGCTACTCCGATGCACTGATGTATATGAAGGAAACAAAGTATTATCCCCTGCAGCTTCTGCTTTACAACATCCTGAATAACATGAATCAGGTAGAAGTTGCTACGCAGGAAGGTTTCTCCGCACCGGGTCTTTCCGAGTCCCTGAAGGCAGCGATCGTTATGTTCTCTACCGTACCGATCCTGTTGATCTACCCCTGGTTGCAGAGATATTTCATCCATGGTGTTACCCTGGGTGCAGTCAAGGAATAATCGAGCTGAGAGCTCGTTCATTCAATAAGGTTTCTATATTGTTAAGGAGGAAAACATGAAAAAGAAGGTATTATCTATTCTGCTTGCAGCTGCTATGACTCTTTCTCTCGCAGCATGTGGCGGAAGCGACCCCGCAGAGAGCTCCAGTGCTCCTGCTATCGGTGGCGGTAGCGATGGTCCCGTAGTGGAAGTTACCAAAGCTGAATTCGAGAACGGTAAGTTCGCAGAAACAAGAAAGATCAGAGTTGAGATCTACGATCGTGGTAACGACGGCGGTTCCGACCCTACCGACAACATGTACACTGACTACATCAAGAAGGGCATGCTGGAAGATCACAACGTTGAAGTTGAGTTCGTAAAGGTTCCTCGTTGGACCGAGGTTGATGAGATCAACAACCTGCTTGCAGCTCATACTGCACCTGATGTATGTGTAACCTACAGCTATCCTACCATTCAGACTTATGCTGATATGGGTGGTGTTATCGATCTGAGCGGCTATGTAAATCAGTACAAGGATGAACTTCCTAACCTGTGGAACTGGCTTGGCGATACCAACATCAACTGGGACAGAGATCCCGTAACCGGTAACCTTTGGGCTATTGAAGCAAAGCTTGCAACCAGCAACCGTGTCGTAACTTTCGTTCGTCAGGACTGGCTGGATAAGCTTGGCATGAAGGCACCCACCACCAAGGCTGAGTTCGAAGATATGCTGGTAGCATTCAAGGACAATGCAGCTACTCTGCTTGGCGCTGATGCAAGCAAGATGATTCCTTACTCTGTAAGCTACGATGTAGGTTGGAGAGCAGCTACTCTGATCGAGTCCTTCCTGGATCCTAAGATGAGCGACAAGGAATTCTATGTAAATGGTTTCGATGACAGAAAGCTTACCCAGAACGGTACCAAGGAAGCAGTTAGACTGCTGAACAAGTGGTACAACATGGGTCTGATGTGGAATGACTTCGCTCTGTACGGAAGCGGAGATACCACTGAGGATTCTATGATGAAGGCTGGTTATGTAGGCGCATTCACCCATAACTGGGATTATCCTTTCCGTAACGCTGAGGACAGCATCAACGCAAACCTTCAGAGAGAGGTTGGTCCCGATGCTAAGTTTGTAGCTATCGATCCTTTCGAAGATAAGAACGGCGGACACAACAAGTTCGTTCCCGGCCCTATCGACCGTAAGGTATTCTTCCCTTCCACCAACACCGAGCCTCTGGCTTCCATGCTGTATCTTGACTGGATCAGTGCTCCTGAGCACATCAAGTATCTGCAGATCGGTGATGAGGGTGTTACTCATGAAGTACTTGAGAGCGGTGCTATCAAGACTATCGCTGCTACCGGCAACGCTATCCAGAACTCCGGTATGAACATTGACTACACCATTACCTGTAACGGTCTGAACCTGGGTGATGCAACTCTTACCAGCCTTTCCAAGGCTTATACCTACGCTTCTATCGATCCCGCACTTGTTCAGGAAGCTGACAAGATCGCTGGTACCGATATCAGAGTTGGTAAGAACGTAAACGTTGGTGCTATCGAGTCTGAAGCAGGTGTAGGTGATACCCTTTCCGCTAAGAGAGACCAGGCATATGACAACGCAGTTGTAGCAAGCCCTGAGAAGTTCGACGCTGTATGGGATGAGTACATCAGCGACTATCTGTCCGCAGGTGGTCAGGACATCATCGACGAGCGTACTGAGAAGTGGGAGCAGTTCTTCGGTTCTTCCGATATGCTTCCCTAATCAATAAGTTCACAACATTTCTCTCATATACAACAGGGAGGCTGCCACAAGGATTTTCCGGGTGGCAGCCTCTTTTTGCATATCGGGCGGTGCTTGTATTTTTTGACTTTGCACCATGTAAATGCTATAATGAACAGTACTAAGTCATCGGAGGAACAGAGAATGGCGGGGAAAAAGAGAATGGCAAATCTGGAGTTGCTGCGCTGTGTGGCAATGATGATGGTAGTCGTATTGCATTATCTGGCAAAGGGCGAGCTTTTGCCTTCTTATACCGTGGAAAATATAGGCACTGTGGGAATAGCAGCCTGGTCTCTGGAGGCACTCTGTATCGTTGCCGTTAATGTATATATGCTGATCAGCGGATATTTCCTGTGCGAGTCATCCTTTAAGCCCCGCAGACTGATCGGCCTGTGGCTGCAGCTGGAGTTCTACTCCGTGGTGATCGGCTTGGTTGGGGCATTCACAGGCGTGGTGAGCCATGTGGATGTAGATACCCATTATTACTTAAATCTCTTGTTTCCGGTGTCCATGGGACATTACTGGTTTATGACCGCCTATCTGTATCTGTACCTTTTGCTTCCTCTGGTGGGGTATGCGGTAAAGAAGATGACGAAAGAGCAGCATATCTTCGTTATGGGAAGCCTGCTGGTTCTTTTCTGCGGATTGAAGAGTATTCTTCCGGTGCGTCTGGATATGGATCAGAAGGGATATGATCATCTCTGGTACTTAGTGGTATTTCTGGTGGCAGCCTACATTCGCAAGTACGGATTTACCTTCCTGGAGAAGAAGAGAAATGCGCTGCTTTTGTACCTGGGAAGCGCAGTCTGCATCGTAGCAGAAGTTCTGATATTACGTTATATTTACGCGAAAACAGGCTCTCTGGAACTGATTCAGGCCATTCCTATCGAATACAATCATATCTTCGCATTTACGGCCTCTCTGGGGCTTTTCGGGCTGTTCCAGGGCATACAGATCAAGGATGGGGCATTTAGTCGTTTGATCTGCAAAATAGCGCCTCTGACCTTAGGTGTGTATTTACTTCACGAGAACCTGGGCCTGCGCTACAGCTGGCAGAATTGGTTCCACGCAGACAGAGTGGAGAGCGCAATTTCCTTGCTTCTCTGGACTGTGCTTGCGGTGATCTGCATTTTCTTCTGCGGTATTGCGGTGGAGGCGATCCGTTCCCTGCTTTTCACGAAAGCGGATGCGGCATTGGTCCATATTTCGTTGTATCGAAAATGGAAAGAGTGGCTGAAAGAGAAAGACGATCTATTTCGTGTGAAAGAGTGATCTGAAAAAGAATAGAAGAAAAAAATAGAACCGGTTCGATACCATTGGTATCGAGCCGGTTTTGTGTTGCGGGAATTAAACTATAAGAGCTGCAGACCCCTTTCTGATGCTTCAGCCATAAC
>JAKSRX010000068.1 GCA_024403365.1 Acetatifactor sp.
GCGAAGTTACGGCTGTTCTCTACTCTCTCGTAGTAGAAACGCATATCGTTACCGGGTGCATTACCGGTGATCAATGTCAGTCTCAGAGCATCTGCACCATACTGGTCGATGATCTCCAGAGGATCGATACCGTTACCCAGAGACTTACTCATCTTACGTCCCTGGCTGTCTCTTACCAGACCATGGAAGAGAACGGTCTTGAAGGGCTTCTCACCCATCTGCTCATAGCCGGAGAAGATCATTCTGATTACCCAGAAGAAGATGATATCGTAACCGGTTACCAGTACGTCGGTAGGGTAGAAATACTTCAGGTCTTCTGTGTTCTCAGGCCAGCCCAGGGTCTCGAAAGGCCACAGAGCGGAGGAGAACCAGGTGTCCAAAGTATCGGGATCCTGAGTGAAATGCTTGCATCCGCACTTAGGACAAACTTCAGGCTGCTCCTTGGCAACTACGAACTCACCGCACTCATCACAGTAGTAAGCGGGAATTCTGTGACCCCACCACAGCTGGCGGCTGATACACCAGTCACGGATGTTATCGGTCCAGTTGAAGTAGGTCTTTTCCATACGCTCGGGGATCAGCTTGATCTCACCCTTCTTAACTGCCTCAACAGCGGGCTTGATCAGCTCATCCATCTTAACGAACCACTGCTCTTTTACCAGAGGCTCGATGGTGGTCTTACAACGGTCGTGGGTACCTACGTTATGGCTGTAATCCTCGATCTTAACCAGCAGGCCCATGGAATCCAGTTCCTCAACGATAGCCTTTCTTGCTTCGTAGCGGTCCATACCCTCGAACTTGCCGCCGTTCTTGTTGATGGTAGCATCGTCGTTCATAACGTTGATGATAGGAAGGTTATGACGCTTTCCTACCTCGAAGTCGTTAGGGTCATGTGCGGGAGTGATCTTAACAACACCGGTACCGAACTCTCTGTCTACGTAGGTGTCGGTAACGATGGGGATCACACGGTTTACGATAGGAAGCAGTACGCTCTTACCGATCAGGTGTGCATATCTCTCATCCTCGGGATGAATTGCTACAGCGGTATCGCCCAGCATGGTCTCGGGACGGGTGGTAGCAAAGGTAAGGAATTCTGTGGTGCTGGGGGTACCGTCATCGTTCATGATGGGGTACTTGATGTGCCAGAAATGTCCGGCCTGCTCCTGATATTCTACCTCTGCGTCGGAGATGGAAGTGTTACATACAGGACACCAGTTGATGATTCTGGAACCCTTGTAGATGTAGCCTTTCTCATGCATCTTAACGAAAACTTCGGTAACTGCCTTGTTGCAGCCCTCGTCCATGGTGAAACGCTCTCTGTCCCAGTCACAGGAAGAGCCCATCTTCTTAAGCTGGGAAATGATACGTCCGCCGTACTCCTTCTTCCACTCCCAGGCTCTCTCCAGGAACTTTTCACGGCCAAGGTCGTGCTTGTCGATGCCCTCGGACTTCAGTTTCTCGATGATCTTGACCTCGGTCGCGATGGAAGCATGGTCAGTGCCGGGCTGCCACAGTGCGTTGAAGCCCTGCATTCTCTTGAAACGGATCAGGATGTCCTGCATGGTGTTGTCCAGTGCATGGCCCATGTGGAGCTGTCCGGTGATGTTTGGAGGGGGAATAACGATGGTGAAAGGGGTCTTGGAATGATCTACTTCTGCATGGAAGTACTTCTTCTCAAGCCACTTTGCATAAAGTCTGTCTTCTATGCCCTTGGGGTCATAGGTTTTAGCAAGTTCGTTGCTCATAGTAGGTCTCCTTTCAAAAAAGAATTAGTAAGATCAGCAAAAGAAAAGCCCTCTGCTGATCGGTATCAGCAAAGGGCGTCATTAACGCGGTACCACCTTTGTTCGTGTCGGCCTTTCGGCGGACACCTCATCGACTTCTATCAAAGTCTTATCCGGTAACGGGGATAACTCGGGAGAACTTAACTTGTTTCAGTCCTCCGGCTCGGAAGCTACCTTCACGATTCTTTCCTTGTAGCGACCTTTCAGCACCAAAGGGTGGTCGCCTTCTCTGGCAAGGGGTGATCGATACTCCTCTTCGTCACAGCCTTTTTACTATAGATGAACTATAATCCAAGCGGTGTTGCTTGTCAACTGTTTTCTTTCTTCAAAAGCTATCCGCACTTATTTCTTCAGGGTCTCGATCACTGCCAGAACTAAGAACATGTAGTTGGAGGATCCGCCAGGTAAGGGGTCCTCGGGACGGACGGCAAATACATATCCCTCCGCATAAGGCAGGGACAGAAAAAGCCATTTCTTATAAAAATGTGTATATAGTGCACTTTTTGTCCGAAATCCAACTGTTTCGTGCACAAAAAAGCACTTTCCATTTACTTTATTACTTTATATAATTAAAGTGCAAAAACGTTTTATCAAAAAAGAGGGGGAACTATGAAACATAAAACATTGCAAAAATTACTGGCTGCCTGTCTGGCGGTCACGCTGAGCGTCTCTCTGGCGGCCTGCGGTAATGAGACAAAGGTAACGCCTTCCTCATCCACTGTCACGGAGAGCACCTCAGAAAGTTCTATCGCAAGCACAGTAGAAAGTGCATCGGAGGAAGTCACACCCGAAAAGGTCAAAGCAAGCTTCAGCGACTTCTATCTGGAATCCGATCCCGGTTGGGTATCGGATTACGCCCTGGAGGAGGGGGATCTCCACAACTCCTATACCAGGGATACCTCCGTTACATTAAATGAACGTCTGGCTTCTATGTTAACGGATGCCTCCCCGGAGGATTATCCTGATGATCCCGGCATGCAGAAGATGATCCTTTTCTACAACCAGCTGTTGGAGGAAGGTGCTGATCGTCAGGCTTCCATGACAAGCATGCGTGAAATGATGGACACCATTGAATCCCAAAAGACCATCGGCAAGTTGATCACCAACGTTCTGGAGGACGACACCCTGTCTGTCTTCAACAATCTGATGAAATATTTCTATATACGTACGGATCAGGAATTCTACGGTACCCAGTTTGCTCCAAAGATGTTCTTCGATATGTACATCTCTTTCTCGGAAGAGGAACTGGACGCCATGAAACGACAGTTGGGCAAGGTACTTCTGGATCTGGGATACACCGACGCGGAAGCAGAGCGAATGGCAGGTAATGCAGTGGCAGTGAATACGGCTGTCAGAGAACTCTATTTAAACACTTCTCACTATGCAGAAAATTACTGGGACGGTAACGAAGAGGGTCAAAAACTTACCTTCCCTTTCCATGACATCGTGCGCAAACTGAACCTGGGCATTCAGGATCTGACTCCCTATCACGAGGAGTATTATCTGACCTTCTTTGCGACGCCGGAATACATCGATTTTATACAGGATCTGTTCGTACCTGAGAATCTGCAGATGATAAAGGATTATCTGGCAGTCTGTGTGGTAGATAATCTCTATATCCTCGGTGATGTCAATGTTCAGGCTGATTATGTTGACTTTCAACAATATATGGCAGGGGCTGAACCCATGACCGACAGGGAAGAGTTCTACGGCAACGATCTGGATTACTGGGCTGCCGCTGTGTTAGCCCAGTTAGACTATGGCACCTTGAGTCATTATTACAAGGAGACCTATATCTCCGACGGTATGCTGCAGGATATGGAGACAATGGCCTTCGATCTGCGCACCCAGCTGCAGAAGATCCTCCGCGGCTCCGAATGGGCTAACATCAAAGCCAGAGAAAAGCTTGCCCTGAAGGTAAAGACCATTCCCGTCATGCTGGGAGCTTACGACACTTACAACGATCTGGACACTCTGGTCATCGGCAAATCCGCCTTTGACACTGCCGCATCCCTGATGCGAAGCAATCTGGATTATGACAAATATATGGGCTATGGTGACGGCTTTAAACGCCAGAACGAAGCCAACCTCAATGTGGTAAATGCCCACTATATCAGTCACGGCAACACCATCACCATCTGTGACGGTCTGTTCCTTATGATGGATGAGTTAGGGGATGCCTCCTACGAGGAGAAATTAGGAGCTGTGGGCAGCATCATCGCTCACGAATTCTGCCACGCGCTGGATGAAAATAATGTATATTATGACAGCCACGAAAATGTCATTGAAGCCTTCGGAGATGAGGACTGGGCAGGCTTCTCCAAATATTATGACCAGATCTACAACTTCTTTACTAACAAGACCACCGCCCACGGACATTCTATCAATGCTCCTCAGATCCTTTCAGAGACCTTCTGTGATCTGCTGGCCATCAACACCTGCCTGCAGTTATTAGAGACCAGAGAGAATCCCGACTATGAGGCTTTCTTCCACTCTTTCTCTATGCTCTACCGAAGCGTAGAAACTGAGGGCTATGAACGGATCATGTTCAAGATAGACAATCATCTTCCCAATCATGAGCGCGTCAACTTCAGTCTGGGTATGTTCGATCGCTTTTACGAGGTATTTGATATCGATGAAAACAGCCCTTACTTCGTTCCCGCGGATCAGCGCATCAAGATCTATCAGTAACAACTACCACATCTCTCATATACAAACACAAAAAAGAGCCCGGTACTTTCGTATCGGGCTCTTCCTCTATGCTTATTACTCTATGCTTATTACTCTATGCTTATTACTTTGTTACCTTCAGGATCACTGCCTTCTGTCCGGTCAGTGCAGCGGTTCTGTCATCGGGCTGACCAAAGCCTACGCTTACGGTGTAGCTATTGCCGCCGGAGATCTTCTCACCTGCATCATTGATAACGGTAAGTGCATCCTTATCCATGGGCACTTCTACTGCTACGCTCTGTCCTGCCTTCACTGCTACTCTTGCGAAACCTGCAAGTCTTGCATTGGGGGTAGCGTCTGCGCTGTCTGCCTTCACATATACCTGAACGACTTCTTCGATATCCATGTCGCCGGTATTCTGTACTGTTGCAACTACCTTCAGGGTAGCATCCACTGCTACAGCCTTTGCCTCTGCAACCTTTGCGGAGCCGTAGCTTAAGCCGTAACCGAAGGGATAGAGAACCTCGCCTTCAAAATATCTGTAGGTTCTGCCCTTCATAGAGTAATCTTCGAAATCAGGAAGCTCCTCGGTGTCACGATAGAAGGTAACGGGAAGTTTACCGGAAGGAGAGATCTCACCCATCAGGATGTCTGCAATTACTCTACCGCCTCTTGCGCCGGGATACCATGCCTGAACCACTGCTGCACAGTTTTCTTCTGCGTAGCGAAGGTCCATAGCGGAACCGGTCATATTCAACAGGATCACAGGCTTGCCAACCTTAACCACTGCCTCAAGCAGCTCTCTCTGTACTTCGGGAAGAAGCAGGTCTACCTTATCACCGGATGCATAGCTGTTACCGGTATCGCCCTCTTCACCTTCCAGAGTCTCATCCAGGCCTACCACAAGGATAACAACATCGCTGTTCTTAGCCACTGCAACTGCCTCGCTGATTCTGTCCTGTCTGTATCCAAGGTGCTCTACTCTATCCTGGAACAGGTGGCAGCCCTCGGAATAATATACTCTTACGTCATCACCGATCTTGTCCTGAATACCTTCCAGTACAGTGATGTATCTGGAGGAGGTGCCATGATAGTTACCGATCAGTGCTGCTCTGCTGTTTGCGTTAGGTCCGATGACGCCTACTGCCTTCAGGCCTTCCTTCTTCAGAGGCAGGATGCCGTTGTTCTTCAGAAGGACTACGGACTCAGCGGTGGCTCTGTCTGCCAGAGCGATATGCTCTGCACACTCGATCTTGTCGTAGCCGATCTTGTCATACTCGGTCTCATCGAACAGACCCAACAGGAATCTGGTGGTGAACAGTCTCTCTGCTGCCAGAGTGATATCCTCCTCGGTCACCAGGCCCTGCTCGTAAGCTTTCATCATATGGATATAGGTGTTGCCGCAGTTTACGTCACAGCCGTTCTTCAGTGCCAGTGCTGCAGACTCCTCTACGGTATCGGTTACCATATGGTTGGTATGGAAGTCTCTGATCGCCCAACAGTCGGAAACGAAATGTCCCTTGAATCCCCACTCGCCGCGAAGGATGTCTACCATCAGGGTCTTGCTGCCGCAGCAAGGCTCGCCGTTGGTACGGTTGTATGCACCCATAACTGCCTCAACATCTGCATCCTTTACCAGCTTCTCAAATGCGGGAAGATAGGTCTCTCTCATATCCTTAGCGGAAGCCTTAGCATCAAAGTGATGACGAAGTGCCTCGGGACCGGAATGTACTGCAAAATGCTTTGCGCAGGCTGCTGCCTTCAAGTACTCACCGTCGCCCTGCAGACCCTTAACGAAAGCCTGACCCAGCTCACCGGTCAGATAAGGATCTTCACCGAAGGTCTCATGGCCACGACCCCATCTGGGATCTCTGAAAATATTCACATTGGGAGACCAGAAAGTAAGTCCCTTGTAGATATCTCTGTCTTCTTCTGCACTGTATGCATTATATTTTGCACGTCCTTCTACAGCGATAACGTCTGCGATCTTGCCTACCAGGTCGGTATCAAAAGCAGCTGCGGTACCGATTGCCTGAGGGAAAACGGTTGCCACGCCGGCTCTTGCTACACCGTGCAGACCCTCGTTCCACCAGTTGTATGCGGGCACACCAAGTCTGGGAATGGCGGGAGCATCGTATCTAAGCTGCTCTGCCTTCTCTTCCAGTGTCATCTTGCCCACTAATTCTTTTGCTCTGCGAAGAGCTTCTTCTCTGTTTCTCATAACAATTATCCTTTCTTCAAATAAATTTCTCTATTGAAGCTAACGATACAAATATAGCACAAAATAACCTTTGCTTCCAGTTATTTTGTGCTATTTTCTACGGTTTCCTGATTATTTTTTATTCTGTAAAAGCAGTCTCATCGGGTCCGAAGTAGGAATCCGCAAGACGCATTCTGTCAGGGATCATCACGATCCTCTCCAGTACCAGTCCTGCCTCCAGGGCTCCGATGGTCAGCTCGTTGACACCCTTCTCGAAACGCAGCATACATTCGCCTACGTGGATCTGATCCAGAACACCTCTGTTCCAGTTGGGATCCCAGTTGGCACCTGCCTGGAAACCGGGCTCTACCAGTGCCACCTTCTGTGCATAAGCACCGCTCTTCACATAAGCATAGATGCCGGTATTATTTACCGCAGGGTTGGTAGGTGCTGCCATAAGTTTCACCTGATAGATACCCTCTTCGGGAACGCAGAATCTGTAGGTCAGTTCCGGCTTGTCCTCTTCCTCGGTAAAGAAAGAAGTAGCAGGCAGTACCTTTACTGCATTTCTGTATTTGCCGTAATCCCTGATCACGGTAAAGCTGCCGCGGCTTACATCCTTCTTCTTAGCATAGTGCTCCGCATTCATAACGAACACGCCGTTCTGAGGCAGGAAGGTCATAGCGGGAAGATCGCTCACATTTTCTTTCATGCCCCATACATCCACTGCCGCGGTGGTGTCGCCGTCGCTGACTAAGAGCAGACATTTCTCAATTTCTGCGGGAAGCTTGCTTCTGTCGCAGGTCAGTTTCAGTTCCGTCAGATCGGTGACAGTGCCTTCCGTGCTTGACAGGGTCAGCCATGCAGGGATCTCTCCCTCTGCTGCCTTGACGGTGTAATTCAGACTTCCGCATCCGTCGTTGGAAAGCTCTATGATCACCTCGGTGACGCCTGCATCACAGAAATCGTGAGCAAGTACTCTGTCGGGACCGCCGTAATTTTTGAAGCAGACCTTGGGTGCATCCTTTCTGGACAGGCTCAGTCTGGGTCTTGCGATGGGTCTCACGCGGCTGATCACGGGATATCTGCAGCCGTCGTCGTTCCACTTGGTAAAGCCGATGTGAGAAGCTAACTGCATGCCGTTCCACTTGCCATCCTTGAACTTACCGAAGGAATCCGCAAGCTCCAGATCCTTTTCGATACATGCTTCAGCCAGATCCGCATAGCGGTTGGCAACAGGTCTGCCCTGCTTCGCATAGTGGGTGCTCTTGCCTGCGTAGAGATGCATCTTTAACAGGTTTGCGGAGGCTGCCGCACTGAAACCGACCATACTGATATAGCCGTCCAGTTCGGAAGCGGGAAGCTCGGCGCGGATCTCGCAGTCCAAAGTCTCCACCTCCTCTGCCCAGGCAAGCATCTTATCTGCTTCCAGATAGTTGCAGGGATGGTAGATATTTTCATTCAGGGACTCGGGACGACGCATATGGTTCATCTCGATGTAGGAAGTCAGAAGGGTCGCAAGCTTTTCCTGGGTGCTTTCCTTCGCCTGGGGGAAGTTGGTCTTCGCCCAGAGAGCCGCATATTCCTTGTAGCTGTCAGGGTTGGAAGTGCCCCACTTATCGAAATCATAAGCCAGTGCCATAAAGTAGGTCAGGGGAACCTCGTGGAATTTCAGATCGCCCACATTGACGATCCACAGGTCTCTGACGCCGTATTCGTAGGCGGTAGTCATCTGCTCCCAGGTCTTGGACAAAGGAGTGGAATCCACCCACTCGTAAGAGATGGGACCGCCGTGATAATCGAAATGATAATACATACCGAATCCGCCCTTGTGGTCACGGATCTCGGGGGTGGGAAGGGTTCTCATATGGCCGAAGTTATCCTCGCAGAGCATGCAGATCACGCCGTCCAGTTCTTCCCAATCTTTTAAACCAGCCACATGCTCGTCGCCGTAGAAGTAAGCCTCTACTTCCTTGTACAGTGCCAGCATCTGAGGCACCTGGGAAAGGTCAGGATTCACATGCTCGCGAATCAGCTGACGCTGCTTGCGAATGATATCTTTGAGCAGATTGACATTCTCTTCCACGGTGGAATGATCTCCCAGCATGGAGGAATCACGCTCACCACGCATACCGATGGTGATGATATTTTCATACTTACCGCTTCTCTTCAAGCTGTCGGTCCAGTAGTTCAGAAGACCCTGCTCATTGGTATAGAAGTTCCAGGCATTGCCGTAGCGTGTGCCTTCTCCTCTTACATCGTCCCACTCTTCACTGGCACGCAGACAGGGCTCATGGTGGGAGTAACCCATCACAACACCGTACATATCTGCCAGCTCTTCGTTGGCACTTCCGGGGCCGTCACAAGGGAAACGGGAAGCCCACATAGCAGGCCACATATAGTTGCCCTTCATACGAAGCAGGAACTGAAAGATCTTATCATAAGCCTTGGCATTGACACCGCCGAAATGCTCCAGGGTCCAGTTGCCGAAACAAGGCCACTCATCATTGATGAAAAATCCACGGAAGCGAACGCTGGGCTCCTTGGACAAAGTTTCGATATCTTCACCGATCTTGGGATCTGCACATTTTGCGGGAGCGCTGTCACCCAGATATACCAAAGGAGTCACTCCCAGATATTCGGACAATGCAAACAGTCCGTAAATGGTACCTCTCTTGTCGCTGCCGGCGATCACCAGTGCGGAATCTACTCCCTCAAAAGGGGCTTCCACGAAAGCGATGCGATAGCACTCTCTCTTGCCTCTAAGCTCTGCCAGAGAGATCTTTCCCTCTGCTTCCAGTTTGGACAACAGTGCACTGTGATCCAGAGTCGCTGCAAGGATCACGCGCTTCTCGGTAAGTGTGCTCTCACTTTTTACCTCGGGCTTCTTGCCGGTCACCAGGCAGATATCCTCCGCAACCACTTCCGCAATTTTTCTTACGCCTTCAAAGGCTTCTTTCTCAACAAGAAGAGAGACGATACGGCCCTCTTCGATCAAATTCCAGGTCATTTCTTTTTCTCCTCGATCACTTATTCCACTACGCCGAAGCCCAGGATGGTGAACAGTTTCTCCTCATCACCGGCCTGCATGCGGATCTCCACATGGTGCTCCTTCTTCTCGGCACCTCTCATAAGGATCAGTGCGTTGCAGTGGGTCCAGCCAACCTCTCTGGGGTTGATGCTTCTCACTTTCTCACCGTCCACGTAAGCATCGATGGTACCGGAAGCTACGGAACCGGAATCCTTGGCAACGATCAGCAGTGCGCTGCAGGTGATGTCCATCACGAAGGGCTGATCTCCTGCCTTGTGCATCCAGTTGTTGGGGAATTCAGGGGTTGCGTGCAGATCTCTGTCACGCTCTACTCGCTGCAGATCGGTATCGGTCTCGGTGAAGCTGCCGCAGTCGATCTTTGCCGCAAGTTCTGCATTGGTCCTGTCAAGGAGCTTTACATTTTCAAACTCTTTGCTGTAGATAGGAGCAATACCTGCAACATCGATATCGCAGGCATCTGCAGGAGCTACATCTGCGATCTTCATCAGGTTCTCAATGGCATCTGCCATAATGGTGTGTCCGTAGTTGCTGGGATGGAAAATATCATAGAAGAACTGGTTCTTGCTCAGCACTCTGCCTTCGCCGGCCTTCTTGTAGAACTGCTCTACCACGCAATCCTTGGCGCTGACCATGGGAAGTCCGTACAGCGCACCTACGGGAGCCAGACGGTCCTGCAGGTTCCAGTCATATGCAAATACGCAGAACAGAAGGATCACACCGGGCTTCTGCTCGGAAAGCAGGATCTTGCGAACCAGGCTCTCATAGCTGTGGCCCTTGGTCTCATCGCCCTCATCGTTTACCGCATATTCCACGATCACAAGGTCAGGCTTGATCTCGCCGTCCTTGCACACATCTCTATCATAACGAACCATACCGAGCTCGGAGGAAGTTCCGCCTACACCGGCCTTCACATAATGAATGTTCTCCTCGGTGCCCTTACCGCAAAGTTTGCAGAAACGCTCGAAGGTCTTATAAGCATAACACTCTTTATTGATGGGGATGGCACCTGCACCCTGGGTGATGGAACCGCCGATAAACGCGATGGTCACATCCTCACCGGCACGTGCCTTCTCGATGGCTTTCTTGATACGAACATTATTGCCTGCCTGCACCAGAGACTTATCGATCATCTCCTTATATTCAGGACAGTCAAAGTTAACAGGGTTCTCCTCCTCAGGTTCGGGAGCGTCGTAACCGTCATTTAAGTAATAACGGACCGCTACCTTTGCAAGCATGCCTGCCTTGGGGAACTCGAAGCGGAACTGTCCGGGAATGTTATCATCGTCAGACCAGTCGATCTCGTCCAGTTTGATCACTTTCTCCATGCCGTCCGCAGTCACGGGCACACGAATGGTGGTTCCGGATACATTGGGGTCGGTCTTACCATACATCTGATATGCAAAATGGATCTCCTCCTTGTGGTTATCCATCTCAACTACAACGCCGATGGAATATACCAGCTTGCGGAAGCCCTCGGTGGTTACCAGGAGATTCAG
>JAKSRX010000069.1 GCA_024403365.1 Acetatifactor sp.
CGGTGCAAGTAGGACCACCACCATCGAATGTGTTGTGGGCAGCCACGATTTTGACGGAGGAGAGATCAAGGTCAACGGGATCTCCGTGGCAAAAGACCCCATCGCCTGCAAGAAGATGATCGCTTACGTTCCCGACAATCCGGACCTTTATGATTATCTGACCGGAATCCAGTATCTGAATTTTATTGCGGATGTATTTGAACTTACCAAGGCAGAGCGCGAGGAGCGTATCCAGAAGGAGGCGGATCTCTTTGAACTGACTTCTGCACTGGGGGATCTGATCTCTTCTTATTCTCACGGTATGAAGCAGAAACTGGCATTGATCGGCGCTTTGATCCATGAGCCGAAACTTCTGATCCTGGATGAGCCTTTCGTGGGATTGGACCCGAAGGCAGCATTGATGTTAAAGAATCGTATGCACGAGCTTTGCGAACAGGGAACAGCCATCTTTTTCTCCACCCATGTGCTGGATGTGGCAGAGCGTCTGTGTACCAAGGTTGCCATTATTCGACAGGGCAAACTGATCGCAGCAGGTACCACCGAGGAACTGACCGGCGGTGCCACACTGGAGTCCGTTTTCATGGAGGTGATCGAAAATGCTGAAGCAAAGCTTTAGATTGTGGTCCCTCTCCGCGATAAATCTGTTTGGAATAAATGAATTGCGCTACGGTAAGGATCCTGAAAAAAAGCATCACAGCATGGTGATGGCGATCGTTTGGGCCATCGTAGCAGTGGTTCTTGAAGTGTATCTGCTCATATCCCTGATCGGACTGACGATGATCGGCGCAGGGGAGATCCTGCCCATCTATTGTTTCACGTTGACTTCTGCCATGGTGCTGATGTTTACCATGCTGAAGGCCGGAAGCGTGATCTTTCAGATGAATACTTATGAAACGCTGGTGGCCCTTCCGGTTCCCAGAGGCGCTATCGTGGTCAGCAGATTTATGACCATGTATACATCCAATATCCTCTTTGCGGCTGCGATCATGGTACCGGGTATGATCGTATACGGAATCAGCACAGGAAAAGGGTTCGGCTTCGTGCTGATGTTTTTATTAGGCATTGTCTTTGCACCTTTGCTTCCTATGACGGTGGCTACCGCGGTGTCAGCAGTGATCAAGGGACTCAGTTCCCGTATGAAGCATAAGAGTCTGGTAGAGGCTGGACTTATGATAGCTCTGGTCCTCATTATTATGGTATCCACCTCCGGTATGCAGGAATCTTCCTTCGAGCCGGAAGCGATCAGTGCGTTGTCCGCAAATATCGCAGGGAGGATCGGAAAAGGATATCCCCTGGCAGGTTGGTTTGAGACCGCGGTGAAGGAGAACCGTTTCCTGCCCATGGCAGGCGTTATTTTGGTTTCCGTGGGAATCTTTGCCCTGATGATCTATGTGCTGCAGTTCTTTTTCGGGAAGATCTGCGTGGCACTCAATGTTTTCCACACCAAGAATAACTATGAGCAGGTGAAGGGCGACAGCAATTCTCTGCTGATGTCTCTGGTCAAGAGAGAGTTTCGTTATTATTTCTCTCAGAGCACCTATATGATGAATACCGCTATGGGATTGATCATGATGGTGGTTGCAGCAGTGGCGCTGGTAGTCGTAGGACCGGAAAAGATCGAAGCACAACTTCCGGTAAAAGGTATCGCCATGAAGGCGATTCCCTATATCATGGCGCTGACCGCGTGCATCGCGAGCCCTACATCCACGTCGATCTCACTGGAGGGAAAGACCCGTTGGCTGACCTTATCTTTGCCCATCCCTGTGAAGACCCAGTACGACAGTAAACTACTCATGGCACTTTTGCTGGATGCTCCTTTCTACGTGATCTCCGTGGCAGTGGCAGCTATCGGACTGAAGGCAACAGGCTTTGATCTTCTCTGGCTGATCGTGCTGCCGGCGTTGTATATGGTGTTCAGTGCTGTTTGGGGACAGACTGCAAACCTTCTGGCCCCTATCTTTCACTGGGAGAGCGAGGTCTATGTGGTCAAGCAGAGTTTCTCTGTTCTGATCGCTATGGTAGGCGGTATGGTGGCAACACTTCTGCCTTTGATGGCATGTGTCGGCATCCATATTCTGGGGCAGCAGGGAGTGATCCCGGCAACGCTTCCGTTAGGAAATATCTTTAACCTTGTCGTAGTAGTGATCCTGCTTGGTGTGTGTGCAGTGCTCTATCATAAGAACAGTCAGCGAAAACTGCAGGAGTAACAGGCATTTTGGCACTTTATTTATTATTTTTTTATTGCAATGGTTCGCGGTTCTAACGTATAATAAAATGGTTCATTCTATGGGATATCTCCATAGTGCATGAATAAACATTGTAACCGTTTGACCCCGCACAATGAATGAGGATAAAGAATGCCTGAAGAATACATTATTGAGGTAAAAGACCTGGGCAAGAATTTCGATGGCCTGGAAGTATTGAAGAGCATTGACCTGCAGGTAAAGAAGGGTGAAGTAGTAGCGATCATCGGACCCTCCGGTTCCGGTAAGAGTACCTTCCTTCGCTGCATCAACCAGCTGGAGACAGCCACCAAGGGCGACATCTATTTTGATGGCGTGGATCTGCTCAAGGATAAGATCGATATCAACAAGATCCGTCAGAAGATGGGAATGGTTTTCCAGCAGTTCAATCTGTTTCCTCATCTGACCATTGAGAAAAATATTACCATCGGCCCCATGAAGCTTCTGGGCAAAAGTGCTGCAGAGGCAGAGGCGGAATGCGACAGACTGTTAGAGATGGTTGGCCTGGCTGACAAGAAGCATGCATATCCTTCCAGCCTTTCCGGCGGACAGAAGCAGCGTATCGCGATCGCAAGAGCCCTTGCCATGAATCCGGAGGTCATCCTTTTCGATGAGCCTACCTCCGCACTGGATCCTGAGATGGTCGGCGAGGTTCTGCAGGTTATGAAGGATCTGGCCAAGACCGGTATCACCATGCTGGTGGTAACTCACGAGATGGGCTTTGCAAGAGAAGTCGCATCCAAGGTCATCTTCATGGACAACGGATATATTGCCTGTGAAGGTACTCCTACAGAGGTATTCGAGAACAATGAAAACGAACGTGTAAAAGCGTTCCTTCAGAAAGTACTGTAAGGAGGAGACCATGGCATTTTTATCATCGTTAGCACATGTATTTACAAAATATGGCAGTATGTTCGGACAGGCAGCTCTGTTAACTGTCAGCCTTTCCCTGGGAACCGTTCTGATCAGTACCATACTGGGAAGCCTTGTGGCTTTCATGAAGATCTCCAAGAACAAGCTGATCTCTTCCATCGCCAGTGTTTATGTAGCATTTATCAGAGGAACGCCTCTGTTGGTACAGATCTATATGGTATTCTACGGACTGCCTATGCTGGGAATCAAGCTTCCCACATTTACTTTCCTGGGAGCGGACTTTAGCAGATTTTCCTCCGGTCTGATCGCATTGGTGATCAACAGTACCGCTTATGTGTGTGAGATCGTTCGAGGCGGTATCCAGTCTATCGATATCGGACAGACTGAGGCTGCAAGAAGTATCGGATTTAACAAGGCACAATCCATGCTGTACATTGTTTTCCCGCAGGCATTTAAGAATATTCTGCCTTCCCTAGGTAATGAATTTGTCAGCATCATCAAGGAATCCTCACAGGTTTCCGTTATCGGTCTCGCAGAGCTTATGTACACTACCAATACCGTTCGTGCCATCAGCTTTACATCCTTCGAGCCACTGATTATTGTATCTTTGATTTATTTTATCTTGACATTTGTGCTTTCAACCTTTATAAAAAAGTTGGAAACAAAAATGGCGAAGAGCAATCGCGCTTAGTTTGGAATCGCCCTTCCGTTTCGGAAGGGCGTTTGCAATATATTCATTTAGAAAGAGGTAGGAGATTATGAAAAAATTCAAAAAGTTATTTGCAGCTGTACTGGCTTGCCTGATGGTAGTCAGCATGGTTGGCTGCGGTTCTGCCGCAGATGGTTCTAAGATGGACCAGATCAAGAAGAACGGCAAGCTGGTTCTTGGTACCGCTTCCGGATACCCTCCTTTCGAGTTCGTCAGCATCGAGAATAACGGTAATGTTATCGGTATCGACGTTGAACTCGCTAAGGCAGTAGCTGATAAGCTTGGTGTTGAACTTGTAGTTCGTGACATGCCTTTCGGTGAGTTGGTGAATGCTCTGCAGATGGGTGATTGTGATATTGTAATCGCAGGTATGCCTGAGACTGAGGAGAGAGCACTTAAGGTTGATTTCTCCAATGTATATGTAAATGATGAGCAGACCCTTATCGTTCGTGCAGAAGATGCAGACAAGTATACTTCACTTGCTGATTTCAATGGCAAGATCGTAGACGCAGAGATGGGTGCTTCTTCCGAGACCGTTGCAAGAGATGAGATCACCGGTGCAACCGTTAATGCATTGTCTCTGATTGCTGACTGTTTCACAGAGCTTGCAAATAACAAGTGTGACGCAGTATGTACCGGTATGGTAGTTGGTAAGCAGTACGTTGTAAACAATGATAAGTTTGCAGAGCTTTCCATCAAGTTCGTTAACAAGGACAAGCCTACTCAGGCATGTATTGCTAAGGGTAATCCTGAGTTCCTGGAACTGATCAATGAGGTTATCAAGGAGAACCAGGATAACGGAAACTTCGCTAAGTGGATCGACCAGTACAGTGCTCAGGCACAGAAAGAGGCTCAGCAGTAATCTGCAGCCTGCATAAAAGATGAGTGAAAGGCCTTGCCGATACGTATCGGCAGGGCCTTTTTTGTATATAAATTCACAATATTCGATGTGGATGCATAATTATGCACAAGTGCCGAAAACGTAGGGATTTTAGCGCATTACAGTTATAAAATATTTGTTGTGATTTCAGGGGTTGCAATGTATAATAGATTGGTATTATTGTACGGTAAGTTAAGCAGTTCTACCAGTTTATTATAGTTACAGGGCATATATGGTTGCCCGTCAGAGGAGGAAAATATGGCAGAAGTCAAATTGGATACCAGCCGTTGTAAGGGTTGTTTCCTTTGCGCAAAAGTTTG
The DNA here is from genome assembly GCA_024403365.1 of Acetatifactor sp. GTDB lineage: Bacteria > Bacillota > Clostridia > Lachnospirales > Lachnospiraceae > Acetatifactor. The sequence goes on from JAKSRX010000069.1 coordinate 5,026, forward strand.
CCCCAAGGGTGTGTTCGTACCCTCCAAGGAGTTAGGCCCCAAGGGATTCGGAATGATCGAAGTGGACAAGACCAAGCAGTGTATCGGCTGTGGTTCCTGCTTCAAGATGTGTCCCGATTATTGTATTGAGATTGTTGAAGAATAAGGAGGAAGCTAGTTATGGCAAAAGAGTTAATTAAGGGCAATCAGGCCTTTGCAGAAGCCTGCCTCCGTGCCGGATGCAGATTCTTCAGCGGTTACCCTATCACCCCCCAGTCCGATATTCTGGAATATCTGTGCTGGAGAATGGAGGAAGTAGGCGGCGAGTGTGTTCAGACCGAGTCTGAGCTTGCAGGTATCAACATGGTATTCGGCGCAGCTAGTGCCGGTGCACGTGCATTGACCACCACCTCAGGCCCCGGCTTCTCTCTGAAGCAGGAGGGTATCTCTTATCTTTGTGCAAGTGATGTACCTGCCGTTATCGCAGATGTCATGCGTATCGGTGCAGGTCTTGGTGATATTTTCATGGGCCAGGGCGACTACTGGCAGTTGACCAGAGGCGGCGGACACGGTGACTACAGAACCATCGTTCTTGCACCCGCAAGCTGTCAGGAAATGGCTGACCACGGCTACATGGCATTCGATCTGGCAGAGAAGTATCGTCATCCCGTTATCGTTGCATCCGATGCAAACATCGGTCAGATGATGGAGAGCGTAGAGCTTCCCGAGATGACCGAGCATGACATCGATAAGTATGATTGGGCGATCCGTCCTCGTCAGGAAGGTGAGAAGCAGAGAGTGATCTGGAACCGTTTCTGGGATATCGGAGAGCAGCAGTACCCCGATTACCTGCGTGCAAAGTATGCTGAGATGGAAGCTAATGAGCAGCGTTGGGAATCCGTACAGACCGAGGATGCAGAGATCGTTATCGTAGCTTACGGTATTAGCTCACGTGTTGCCAAGTCCGCGATCATCCGCGCACGTCGGGAAGGCATCAAGCTCGGTATGATCAGACCTATCACCCTGTGGCCTTACCCCAGAAAAGCATTTGATGAGCTGGGACCTCAGGTAAAGGCATTCCTGGACATCGAGATGAACATCTTAGGCCAGATGGTTGACGATGTAAAACTTGCAACCGACAACAGACTTCCCGTAGAGTTTTATGGCGAATACTGGAACGTTATTGATGAAAACAAGATCATATCCAAAGTTAAGGATATGCTCAAGAGATATTAAGGAGGCGCCTCATGGAATTTAGAATACCTAAAGACATAGATCTGACACAGCAGGCCTCCTGGTGCCCCGGCTGTGGCCACGGAATTATCTGCCATGTTATCGCAGAGGCAGCAAAAGAACTTGGTGTCAGCGACAGGATCGTAACTGTTGATGACGTTGCCTGCGGACAGTTTGCACAGTATGCACTGAAGTACAACTCCATCATGGGTGCTCATGGTCGAGTTGTTGTTACCGCTGCAGGTGTGAAAAGAGCACGTCCCGATGCACTGGTCATTGCACGTCCCGGCGACGGCAGCGCCTACAGTATCGGTATCGAGTCCACACTTTACTGCGGACTTCGTAATGAGAATATTCTGAACATCGTTGTAAATAACAGCGTATTCGGTATGACCGGCGGACAGATGTCACCTACTTCACTGGTTGGCATGAAGACCGCTACTTCCCCTAAGGGTCGTGATCCCAAGAAGAACGGTACTCCCGTAGATATCAGCAAGCTGATGACCGGTACCGATATGGCTTATCTGGCTCGTTGTGCGGTCAACAGTCCCGCAAACATCGAGAAGACCAAGCAGTGCATCAAGAAGGCTCTGCAGAAGCAGATGAACGGCGAGGGCTACTGCCTGGTTGAGATCCTGAGCATGTGTCCCACCAACTGGGGTCTGTCTCCCGAGGCAGCTTGTGACTACATCAAGGATACTCAGAGCGTAGCATTCCCTCTGGGTGAGTTCATTGACAGAGAAGGAGGAATTAAATAATGATCGAAGTTATTTGTTCCGGTTTCGGCGGACAGGGTATCCTGGTTGCCGGTATGATTCTGGCTGATGCAGGTATGGAGCAGGGCAACAATGTATCCTGGTATCCTTCCTACGGTTTTGAAATGCGTGGCGGTGAAGCAAACTGCGATGTCAAGATCAGTGACGGCGACCTTCCCAGCCCTTACTGCTTAGAGCCTGATATTGTCTACACCCTGAATGAGGCAGCTGTGGACAAGTATGAGAAGAGATTAAAGCCCGGTGGATTACTTTTGGTAAACAGCACTTTGGTGCCCGAAGATCGTACTTACCGCGATGACATCAGAGTCATCAAGGTTCCTGCAACCGATATTGCAAACGAACTGTCCAATCCCCGCGGTACCAATATCGTTATGATCGGTGCCCTGGCTTGTGCTTCCGAGCTTTATGATGAAGCTTACATGCGTGGTGCCATCGACCACTATTTCGCTAAGAAGGGAAAAGTAAATCCCAAGAATGCGCTTTGCTTCGATCGCGGTGCTGAAGAAGCAAGAAAGCAGCTGTAAGGAGCGAACGGAGTAATTTATGGAACAGAAAATATTACCCTTGCAGGGGGTAAAAGTCGTAGAATTGGCTACTGTAGTAGCTGCACCTACCACAGCCCGTATGCTCTGTGCATATGGCGCGGAAGTCATCAAGGTGGAGAGCCTTGGCGGCGATGTCATGCGTGTGGCAGGTACTCACGAGATGACTCCCTACGAGGATGACCTGAACCCGCTGTTCACCATTCATAACAGCAACAAGAAGTTTATTTCCATCAATATCAAGAATGAAGCCGGCAGAAAAGTCCTTTTGGACCTGCTTGCCGATGCGGATGTCTTTGTGACAAATGTGCGTGAGAAGTCTCTGATCCGCAACGGTCTGGACTATGAGACCATCAAGGAACTGAATCCCAGACTGATCTATGCACCCTTTACCGGCTATGGTACCAAAGGTCCCGTGGCAGAGAACCCCGGATTCGATATCACCGCATTCTGGCTTCGTTCCGGCCCTATCGCGGACTGGCAGACAGAAGGTTCTTTCCCCTTCCTGCCCACCTATGCTTTCGGTGATATGGCCACCAGTAATGCATTCTTCTCCGGTATTTTGATGGCACTCTTTGCAAGAACCACTACCGGCAAGGGAACCAAGGTAGATACTTCCCTCTTTGCCAACGGTATCTGGTGCAACGCCATCGGTGTGGTACAGACCCAGTTCGAGAAGAAGCACCTGAATCCTGAGCCTCTTCGCCCCACAGATCCTTTCAACCAGACTTACCTCTGTAAGGATGGCCGTTGGATCGGCGTATACTGTAATGAATATGTAGAAGATAAAGAGAAGCTGGCTAAGCTTACCGGTATCGACTGGATCATTGACGATCCCAGATGTGCCACCATCGACTCCATGCAGAAGACCGGAGTCATCGAGGAAGTCATCAAGGATTGCAATCGTATCTTCCTGACGAAGACCGCCTTTGAATGGCGTGAGCACTTCAGCTCCAACAATGTATCCTGCGAGGTCATGATGGAGTCTCAGGAAGTCAGCAAGGATCCTCAGGCCATCGAGAACGGCTTTATGGTTCCCGTGGAATTCCCTGATAAGGACCATACCACCGTGATGCTGCCCACTCCTCCCGTACAGTTTAGCGAGTACGGACGCAGAGAATATGAGCCTACCGGCGTTATCGGACAACACACAGATGAGATCCTTACCTCCATGGGATATACTGCAGAGCAGATCGAGACCATGAAGAAAAACGGAGCAATAAGATAAACGATAAAGAAGATAAAAGGAGAAATATTATGCCACAGTTAAGCAGCAGAGTCGGAACCTTTACAGATTCCGTTATCCGTAGAATGACAAGAATCAGCGACGAGCACGGCGCTATCAACCTTTCCCAGGGCTTCCCTGATTTCGATCCTCCCAAGGTGATCATGGACAGACTTGCTGAGGTAGCTTACGAGGGACCTCACCAGTATTCCGTTACCTACGGAGACCCTAATATCCTGAATGCCATCGCACGTAAGCAGAGCAAGGCTATCGGACGCCAGATCGATCCCGATACCGAGATCTGTGTAACCTGTGGCGGTACCGAGTCCATGATGGCTACCATGATGACCATCGTAAACCCCGGCGACAAGGTTATGGTATTCTCACCCTTCTATGAGAACTATGGCGCAGATGCGATCCTTTCCGGCGCAGAGCCTATCTATATTCCCCTTGTACCTCCTACCTATGAGTTTGATATCAACCTCATCGAGGAAGGCTTCAAGAACGGCGCAAAGGCAATCATCATCTGTAACCCTTCCAATCCCTGCGGTAAGGTATTCAGCCGTGAGGAACTGATGGCTATCGGTGAACTCTGCATCAAGTACGATACTTTCGCAGTAACCGATGAAGTATACGAGCACCTTGTATATGCTCCCAACGAGCATGTTTACATGTCAGCGCTTCCCGGAATGTGGGAGCACACCATTACCTGTAATTCTTTGAGTAAGACTTACTCCATCACCGGTTGGAGACTTGGTTATGCCATCGCTCCCGCTAAGGTGATCGAAGGCATCCGTAAGGTTCATGACTTCCTGACTGTTGGTGCACCTGCTCCTCTGCAGGAGGCTGCTTGCGCAGGCTTAAATCTCCCCGAGTCCTACTACACCGAGCTTCGTGAGATCTACACCGAGAAGAGAGATTACTTCCTGGCTGGTCTCGACAAGATCGGTATCAAGCACAACGTACCCGCAGGTACCTACTTCGTAATGGTTGATATCTCTGATTTCCTGGCTCTTCCTCAGTTCGAGGGATGGACAGATCTGCAGTTCTGTGAGTGGCTCACCATCAACATCGGTGTTGCAGCCGTTCCCGGATCCAGCTTCTTCAGAGAGGGTGTCAACAACCTGATCCGTTTCCACTTTGCAAGAGAGAAGGCTACCTTGGATGAAGTAATGGTAAGACTTTCCAAACTGCAGGATCTTCTGAAGAAATAAGTGATTGAAATAAGAAAGCCACTTCCCGTGTTTGGGAAGTGGTTTTTTTGATGGAAAAAGGGGGAGCTTCTGTGCTATAATCTTGGGGAAACTGTTTGAACAGGAGGGTGAGTATGCGCCGGACAAAAGAAAAGTATATCATAGCCTTACTTTTGAGCCTTGTTCCCTTAGTGGGGGCATTTTTGTATTGCCTGCTGCAAGGCCACGGCATTCAGTCTCTCTTTTTGCCGGATTCTAATTGGAATGATGAACTGGTCTATTACAAGATGACGGAAGCCATTCTGGATCAAGGCTATCCCAGGGGATATTTCGGGTTCAACGAGTCTCATGCGCAGATGCTGTCCTTTGCGGCCTGGAGCCCAGTGATCCTGCTGCAGTGGGTACTGTGGGGAGCTATCTTCGGGTGGACATTTTTCAGCCCCTACCTGAGCAATATCGTCACCATGGGGATCTGTCTATTTGTATTTGCATTGCTGGTGCGTCCTTCCCGCAAGCAGACAGTATGGATCGCACTGATGCTTCTGGCGTTCAAACCCGTCAGCCGTTATAACCTGTCCTGTGTTCCGGAGCCGGAGATGTTTTCTCTTATGATCCTGTATCTGGGGATCTGCATCCACATCGGAAGAGAAAAGGATCTCAAATATCCGGTCAAAAGACTCTGTGCATTATATGCAATCGTCGCACTGATGACCTTGATCAGACCCTATATGATCCTTTTATTCCTGACACCTGCCGTCCTGTGGATGTGGAAACTGAAGGAAAACAAGAAAAAGACCAGCGTGGCTGCGGGAATCCCCTTTGCGGTGTCGTTTATTGTCGCCGGTCTGGTGCTAGTTCTCTATGCGCTGATCGGAAAATATCTGAGCGCACCCTATCTGGAGCCTTTGTTCTCCATGGACTGGCTGAAGGGATTCAGAGATGCCGGCTTCGCGGGAGGAACCAGGCAGCTGTTTGCCATCCTCAGAAAAGCGCTGGGGGAGATGTATGGCTTGATCAAAGCTGTGCTTGTGAGAAATACTTATTTCG
>JAKSRX010000007.1 GCA_024403365.1 Acetatifactor sp.
AGCAGAGGACTGAAAATCCTCGTGTCACTGGTTCGATTCCGGTTCTGGGCATTATTTTTTTGCTTATAACGACATTTCGATGTCGTTTTTTTATTGTAAAGATTTGTTCATAGTATATTCAAAAACAATCTTTTGTCTATTAGTTTGCTTTATGGTATAATATTTTATAATTTAGGAAAATGACGCTATTGCGTTTTATGGAGGATAGATAGATGACCAATCAGGAAGCTATTAAGATAGCAAGTGATTTTTATATGAGCGAAGAGATCTATTGCCTGCTCTCTGTTGATGTAGCAAATATGACCACAGGTACCAGTGTTCCTTATATTGCTCGCAGAAAAGAAGACGGTAAGCATTTGCTTATGTTTTTCTCTTCCTTTGAGAATGCTAAATTTTATATTGATTTTGCAGAGTATCCTAAGCCTGCAGGCCTGTATATGGTTTCCAAGATTCAGAGATCTAAGGAAAATGATGGCTTGGATGCGCTGTTGAACTGTGCACTGCAGACCGGTGTGGATGACCTTCTTGTGAATCCTATGGCAGCGGATTCTTTTGGCTGTAATATTGCATGGTTCATGTCTGCTAACATGATAGAGAAGAAGCAGGTTGCTGCTTATACAACAGAAGAGGAACTGGAAGCAGGTAAGAAGCAGAACAATGGTCAGCTTCCCATGCATTTTGATATGCTGCCTATTTATCAGTTCGCAAGTCCTTATGCGATCAGCGATGAAAGAGCCAATGCGATTCTTAGCAAAGTGTTCCAGGGTGGCGCTTCCGTTGAGGAGTTCCGTTCCATGCTGCATATGAGCCAGTCTCTTAATGAGAACTGTTTTGTGGCAGAAGTGATCGCTAACAGAATGATCCCTCTTGCACGTAAGAATCGCAGAGAAGCAGATATGAAGTACTTTATGAATGTAGCTTCTCTCCTGCAGTATGTGGTTTGGGATCGTTTGAAGGAAGAGAAAACTTTATATACTCTTGTAGAGCCTGATACAGAAGAACTTTTCGTGAATCGAGATGCAATGTATGTTCTTTTTTCCGATTTCTACAAGAACAATACAGATAAGAAACTGAAGAAGATTTCCGGAAGACAGGAGATCGTAAATCTGGTTGCTAAAAATCAGCTGGATAAGATCATCGTATCCAACGGCTTTGATAAGATGATCATCATTCAGAAACCTGTTATGGCAAACTAATCAGATGTAACAAGGATACCTGTTGAGATTCTTTGGAGGGACACGTAAGATGAAGAAGAGTTCCGGGGGAAGATCATTTGTTTTTTTCAGTATTGTAGAGATCATTCTGCTGTTAATGAGTCTCGCTATTGTATATATGAATATGTTTACCTCCGCCAGACATTTTGATTGGCTCTCTCTGGGAGGAACATTGCGAGACTGGTACTGGTATGAGAATTTTATCTATGTTCTTTCTTTTCTACTGCCGCTTATCGTTCTTGTGAATGGTATTGAGTTGTATGTGAAAGTGAAGAGAAAGGTCCGCGTAGGCGCAGGTTTTGCCACGTTTTTGGCATTGGTCGGTGCAGTTATTGTATGGAATTACAGCGTTTTCGCCGGATTCCTGGTAGCAGTGGTGTTCGGCATTGCCCTTTGTATCGTCGGGATCTGTTTCCGCAGGAGAATATTGCGGTTCCAGTAATGTGGAATCAGGTAAATAATGGCACTAGATAGTGGTTACCACTATTTAGTGCTTTTTTTTGCACCGTTTTGTGGTATAATATTATATCTATATGTAAAAATGGGGATTGTATGCGAATGAAAGCAAATAAAATCAGTAAGATTGTTGCCGCGATCCTGGCTGCGGTTCTTCTTTTGCTTGCTATAGTTTATTTTGTCGGCGTCGGATATTTCAAGACACATTTCCTGCCTAACACAGTTGTAGACGGTATGAATTGTAAATATATGACAGCCGGGGAACTGACACGAATTCTGGATAAAAACAAAAATGCCTACGTGTTTCAGGTTCTGGGCCGAGATATGACCACAGAACAGTCCGGGTCCTTAATGGGAGAATTAACTTACAGAGATATCGGCTTCCGATATACCAACCTGGACGAGTTTGCACAGACGGTTTTTGACCATCAGAAACCTTATCAGTGGCCTTTGGCTTACCTGCGAAACAAGGAAGAGTTTACCTATGAGCCTGAGTTTTCTTTTGATGAGGAGCGAGTGAAGGATAACCTTTCAGAGTGGAGCGGATTTCAGAAGAACAGTATGACTGCACCTAAGAATGCATATATCAAGGGTTATTCCGCGGAATCGAAGCATTATGAGATCGCTGAGGAGACTGCCGGTACAGTGATGGATACGGATAAGGCTGCGGAATTGATACTGCAGGCTATCACAGATAAAGAGACCAGCGTGGATCTGGATAAGGCCGGATGCTACAGCTCTGCCAATATCGACAGAGAGAACGCCTATCTGAACCAGATCGTCACGGAGGCCAATGAACTTTTGAGAGCCAATATTACATACAATTGGTATGGAACGGAAGTGAAATTGGATGCAGATACGATCCAGGAATGGATCGGTATGAATGCCGGACATGCCTATTTGAAGGAAGAGTCTGTGGCTGAATTTGTTTCCAGTCAGGCGGAAGCCCATGATACCTATGGAGATGAGAAGGCTTTCCACACCGCTTTGGGTGCAACAGTAGTGCTTCCCAGCAAGAAGTACGGTTGGAAGACAGACGTGGAGGCAGAAACTGCCGAACTGCTTCAGCTGATACTGGAGGGGAAAGAGGAAGAAAGAGTCCCGGTAGCTTCCATTACAGCCAGCAGTATGGGTGAAAATGACATCGGAGATTCCTATGTGGAAGCAGATCTGACAAACCAGCATCTGTATGTATTTGTTGAGGGAGAGATCGTTCTGGAGACCGATTTTGTGTCCGGAACATTGAGCTCTACCAAAGATTGCGTTACTCCGGAAGGTATTTTCAGCGTGGCCTATAAGAAGAGGAATGCGATCCTGCGCGGACCTAATTATGCCAGCCCCGTTAGTTACTGGATGCCTTTCTATGGCAATTACGGTATGCATGATGCTACCTGGAGAAGAAGTTTCGGCGGAGATATCTACAAGCGAAACGGTTCTCACGGCTGCATCAATCTTCCTAAGTCTGCGGCAAAAGAGATCTATGACATTGTGGATAAAGGATTCCCGGTCATCTGCTATTACTATGAAGTGAATCCGCTGGATGCGGTGACGGAGACGGAACCCATCGAAGTGGGAGAAGATGAGGCTGAACCTACCATACAGAGTACTCAGGGAGAGGAATAAGCGAAACTGAGAGGGTATCGATGAGCAAGAATGAAACCCGTCGCTCTGCCAGAAAAAGTTACAAATGGATACAGAAGATGGACCGCTACAGAGAGCGGGAAAAACAGATCCGCCATTATGGGGCAGATATTCTGACATCGGAGCGATTTGATACAACAAAAGAATATATACAACATGGTAATGTCACCGTGCAGGAGCATGTGTTGGATGTGGCAAGATACAGTCTGATCATCAGCAAAGCACTGCGTATCGAATGCAGTCGTAGAGAACTGGTCAGAGGGGCTTTGCTGCACGATTATTTCCTCTATGATTGGCATACACCGGATGAGGTGACTCCTCATAGATTGCATGGCTTTTACCATGCGGGACGAGCACTGAGAAACGCTTCCGAGGAGTACGACCTGTCCCCCAGAGAAGCAGACATCATCAAAAAGCATATGTGGCCCTTGAATCCCACACCGCCTATGTGCAGGGAGGCATGGATCGTCACAGCTGCGGATAAATGGTGTTCTCTCCTGGAGACAGTGCATATTCACAGAGGCCACGGAGTGGTCGAGAAGGACAGAAACGTTGGAACATTTAACGAGTAAACTGCTGCAGAATGCAGCAGGGGATATCTATCCCTGCCATATGCCCGGACATAAAAGACGTACTCACGGAGAATTGCCGGAGGCACTTTTCGGGTTGGACATCACAGAGGTAGACGGATTTGACAATTTACATATGCCGGAGGAGATCCTCTTAGACCTGCAGAAGAAGGCTTCCGAGCTTTACGGAGCGGAAGAAACTTTCTATCTGGTAAACGGAAGTACCTGCGGAATATTGAGTGCGGTCAGCGCTGTGGTTCCGGAGTGCGGCAGATTGCTGATGGCAAGAAATTGCCACAAGTCGGCATATCATTCGGCATATTTGCGAGGGCTGAAACTCTCTTACCTTTATCCGGAACCGGTGGAAGCATATGATTTCCTGGATGCGGTCACACCGGAGCAGGTAGAGAAAGCCCTGGAGAAAGAAACCTTTGACGCGGTTTTGATCGTTTCCCCCACCTATGAGGGAAGAATAGCAGATATACGAACAATTGCAGAGATCGTACACAAAAAAGGGATCCCCCTTATCGTGGATGAGGCTCATGGCGCACATCTTGGCCTGGGAAAAGGTGTTTGGGAGAACAGCTGCAGGCTGGGAGCGGATCTGGTGATCCACAGCGTGCACAAGACCCTTCCGTCTTTGACGCAGACCGCGCTTCTGCATGTGAACGGAAACCTGGTAGACAGGGAAAAACTGCACAGATTCTTGCGTATCTACCAGTCCAGCAGCCCTTCCTATGTATTGATGGCAAGCATTGACAACGCGTTGACCTTCGTGGAAGAGGAAGGCGAAGGCGCATATGAATTTTTTGCAGAGCGTTTTGCTCAGATGACAGAGAAGTTGAGCGCCTGTAGAAAGATAAGGATCCTGACCGGCGAAAAGGCCCTGCAGGATGTGGGAAAACTGGTGATCTCCGTGAAAAATACAGGAATCTCAGGAAATCAGCTGTATCATATTCTGCTGGAAGAGTTCCATATTCAGCTGGAGATGGCGGCGGAAAGCTATGCCCTTGCCATGTTCACCATCGGTGACGGGCCGGAGGGGTATGAACGCATGGAACAGGCACTTCTTGCGATAGATAAGAGGCTGGATGCGGGCGAGTATAACTGTATGGGCATGAAAACGACAGATGTGTCACAAACAGAAAACCCTGTATCTCAGCCGGCGGTAGCGACCACATTGACGAAAGCCTGGGACGGTGAGACGGAAGAAGTGGCACTTGCAGACAGTATAGGTCGTGTTGCAGGAGAATTTGTGAATCTGTATCCTCCCGGAATACCGGTTCTGGTACCCGGCGAGGTGATCGATGAGTCATTCATTCAGAATGTGCGCAGATGGTTGGCCCTGGAACTGAATGTGCAGGGACTTAAAGAGTCCGAGAGCGAGATATTTGTGAATGTGCTGACCATATAGTAGAGACAGATGAGGATGGATCAATGGGAAAGATAATATGTCTGATGGGCAAGAGCTCCACCGGAAAAGATACCATTTTTAAATGTATATTGGAGGATGAGAGCCTGAAATTGCAGACCATCGTGCCCTACACCACCAGACCGATCCGTGTGGGGGAAAGAAACGGTGCAGAGTATTTTTTCACCGATGAGGCAGGATATCAGGCACTGAAGGAGCAGGGAAAGATCGTGGAAGCAAGAGAATATCACACCTTCCACGGCCTTTGGAGATATTTTACGGTGGATGATGGTCAGATCGAGGCAGATAAGGACTACATCATGATCTCCACGCCGGAGGCTTTCGGTCATCTGCAGGATTTCTATGGGAAGGATCGGGTGTGTCCCGTATTGATCGAGCTGGATGACGGGGTGAGACTGCAGAGAGCTCTGAATCGGGAGAAGCAGCAGGAACATCCGAAATACGAGGAGATGTGCCGCAGATTCCTGGCAGACAGTGCGGATTTCGCGGAAGAGAAAATGCAGGAAGCGGGAATCGAAAAGGCAAGTCGTTTTGTGAATGACGACCTGGATGAGTGCATCAGACAGATCGTAGCTTATATCAAAGCAAATTAGTGATCCGTACAGGATCGGGAAGGTACAGCGAAAGGGGATAAGGTATGGCCGAATTTCGGGATATTGTAGGACAGGAACAGATCAAAGAGCAGCTTCGCAACGGAATCAGTGCGGGTAAGATCTCTCATGCGTATATCATCAACGGTGAGAAATCTTCCGGTAAGGAATTTATCGCCAAGGTGTTTGCAACCACGCTGCAGTGTGAAAAGGGCGGCATCGATCCTTGCGGCGAGTGTCATTCCTGCAAGCAGGCAAAGACCGATAATCATCCCGATATTATCCGCGTGACCCACGAAAAACCCAATTCCATCGGTGTAGACGACATTCGTGCACAGATCAACGGGGACGTGGCGATCAAGCCTTACAGCAGCCCCTACAAGGTCTATATCGTGAATGAGGCGGAGAAGATGACGCCTCAGGCCCAGAATGCTTTGCTGAAGACATTGGAGGAGCCCCCTGAGTATGCGGTGATCCTGCTTTTGACGTCCAATGTAAATTCTCTTCTGCCGACTATCTTGAGCAGATGCGTTGTATTGAATATGAAGCCGGTGAAGGATGAACTGGTGCGGAAATTCCTGATGGAAGAGATGATGGTGCCGGATTATAAGGCGGATGTATGCGTTGCTTTTGCCAGAGGTAATATCGGTAAAGCCAAGGCGCTGGCTTCCAGTGAAGACTTTGAGAATGTCAAGTCGGAGGCATTGGGACTTCTGAAATATATTCATGAAATGGATCTGAGCGAAGTGATCGCCGCAGTGAAGAAGATCACGGAGTACAAGTTGGAGATCACGGATTATCTGGATATCATTGCGATCTGGTACCGTGATGTGCTTCTTTTCAAGGCCACTGCCGATGCCAACCATCTGGTGTTTAGAGAGGAGATACACACGATCCGCAAGATCGCCCAGCGCAGCAGTTATGAAGGGATCGAGACAGTGATCAATGCGTTGGAGACTGCAAAACGCAGACTGGATGCCAACGTAAACTTTGAATTGACCATGCAGCTTCTGATGCTGACCATTCAGGAGAACGGTTGAGAAATCCGGTAGCGCAATATCGGATAATATGTTACAATGTGTTTCGGCGTATGCCGAGGAAGGCGCTAAGGCGCAAAGAAATGAGGCACGTATGGTGCCGGTGAGGTGGATAAATTGACTAAAGTAATTGGTGTAAGATTCAGAACAGCAGGTAAAATATATTTCTTCGATCCCCTTGGGATGGAGATCAAGAGAGGCGACCACGTTATCGTGGAGACCGCCAGAGGTATCGAGTTCGGTACCGTTATGACCGGTGTGACAGAGGTAGAGGATGAGAAGGTCATTCAGCCCTTAAAGCCGGTGCTTCGTATTGCAAACGAGAGAGATATCGAGCAGGAAGCAAACAACAAGATCAAAGAGAGAGAAGCGTTCAAGGTGTGCCAGGAGAAGATCCGTAAGCACGAACTGGATATGAAGCTGATCGATGCAGAGTATACCTTTGATAATAATAAAGTGTTGTTTTACTTTACAGCAGACGGAAGAATCGACTTCCGTGATCTGGTAAAGGATCTGGCAGGTGTGTTCAAGACCAGGATCGAGCTGCGTCAGATCGGTGTCAGAGATGAGACCAAGATCGTAGGCGGTATCGGTATCTGCGGCAGACCTCTTTGCTGCCACAGCTATCTGGCAGATTTTGTGCCTGTATCTATTAAGATGGCGAAGGAACAGAATCTTTCCCTGAATCCTACCAAGATCAGCGGTGTGTGCGGCAGACTGATGTGCTGCCTGAAGAATGAAGAAGAAACTTACGAGGAACTGAACCGCAGACTCCCCGGCATCGGCGATCAGGTGACCACAGAGGATGGCTTGAAGGGTGAAGTTCAGAGCGTAAATGTGCTTCGTCAGCTTGTCAAGGTAGTGGTTGAGGACGGCGATTCCAAGGAGATCAAGGAATATCCCGTAGAGAAGCTGCAGTTCAGACGCAGACACGGCAAGAAGGATAAGGTAGAGCTTTCTTCCGAAGAGATGCAGGAACTGGCAAAACTGGAGAAGGAAGAGAAGGAAGAAGTCTCCGAGAGAAGCTCTCAGAACGGCCAGGAAGGCAGAAACCGCAATCGTCAGGATGGCGGACGCAGAGAGAAGCGTCAGGACAACGGCGAGCAGCGTGAGAAGAGCGAGAAGCGTGAAAAGAGCCAGGAAAACGGTGAACAGCGCGAGAAGGGCGAGCGTCATGAGGGCAAAAACCGTCATGAAGGCAAGAACCGTCCGGACGGCGGAAGACGTGATCGTGACAGAAACCGTCAGGAAGGTGACGAACAGCGCGAGAATAAGGGGGAAAACAAGGGAGAAAGACGTGAAAAGAACCGTCCCGAGGGAACCCAGAACCGTGAGAGCGCGCCTGTGACCGAGGGCGAAGGCGGCAACAACGGCGGTAACCGCGAAGGAAAGCATTTTAACAGAAACAGACACAGGAGACATGGCGGAAAGCCCAAGCAGGAAGGAAACGCAAACCGCAATGACAGTCAGTCTTAAAGAGAACGAGCGAATAGATGAACTGCAGCGGAACGGATACAAGATCATCCAGGATCCGGACCGTTTCTGCTTCGGAATGGATGCAGTGCTGTTGACAGGGTTTGCCAATGCCAGGGAGACGGACAAGCTGCTGGATCTCGGTACCGGAACCGGTATTATCCCTATCCTGATGGAGGCAAAGTATCATTGCCAGCACCTGACAGGACTGGAGATCCAGGCGGAAAGCGCAGATATGGCGAGACGAAGCGTGGAATTGAATGATCTTGGCAGCAGGATCACTATCACGGACGGAGATATCAAGGAGGCAGACAGCCTGTTTCCGGCGGCTTCCTTCGATGTGATCACCTGTAATCCCCCGTATATGATCGGAATGCATGGGATCCAGAATCCGGAGGGACCCAAAGCCATAGCGCGGCATGAGGTTTTGTGTACTTTTGAAGATGTGACACGAGTGTCAGCAAAACTGTTGAAGCCGGGAGGACATTTTTTCCTGGTGCACAGACCCTTCAGACTGGCAGAGATCATCACTACGTTAGTGAAATATAAATTGGAGCCCAAGCGTATGCAGTTGGTGTATCCTTATGCGGATAAGGAGCCCAATATGGTGCTGCTTGAGGCGGTACGAGGCGGAAAACCTCGCATGACGGTGGAAAAACCATTGATCGTGTATAAGGAACCGGGCGTATATATGCCCGAGATCTATGATATTTACGGATATTGATCGGAAAGGAGCAAGCTGTGGCAGGAACGTTATATTTATGTGCAACACCCATAGGCAATTTGCAGGATATGACGCCTCGCGTGGTGGAAACACTGCGTACCGTGGATGTGATCGCGGCAGAGGATACCAGGAACAGTATCAAGCTCCTGAACCATTTTGATATCCATACTCCTATGACCAGCTATCATGAGTACAACAAGGTGGAGAAAGCGAGACAGCTGATCGGTCAGATGCTTTCCGGCACCAACGTGGCTTTGATCACGGATGCAGGCACTCCCGCGATCTCCGATCCCGGAGAAGTGCTGGTAGCCATGTGCCACGAGAGCGGCGTTCCGGTGACCTCTTTGCCGGGTCCTGCTGCTTGTATCACGGCGCTGACTCTGTCAGGTCTGCCTACCAGAAGATTCTGCTTCGAGGGCTTCCTGCCTGCAGAGAAGAAGGAGAGAAAGGCGATCCTGGAGGAACTTGCCGGGGAGACCCGAACCATGATCCTCTATGAAGCACCCCATCACCTGGTGAAGACTCTGGAAGAGTTGTACGGTGCGCTGGGCGAGCGCAAGATCACTCTCTGCAGAGAACTGACCAAGAAGTTCGAGACGATCCTGCCGACGACTCTGGAGAAGGCACTGGAATATTACAAGGAAGAAGAGCCTCGCGGCGAGTATGTTCTGGTACTGGCGGGCAAAAGTCCCGAGGAAAAGCGCAAGGAAGAGATCGCTTCCTGGGAAGATATGACCATTGAGGAACATATGGCCCATTATGAAGCTCAGGGAATGGATCGTAAAACTGCCATGAAGCAGGTTGCGAAGGACAGAGGCCTGGGTAAGCGTGACATCTACGCCTATCTCAACAAGGACTGATCGGAGGATACTATGGCTGTTTCAAATTGTGACGCATGTGTCAATTATGTATACGATGAAGATTATGAATGCTACTGCTGTCTGGTAAATCTGGATGAGGATGAGATGTATCGCTTCCTTTCCGGCACCCAGAAGGAGTGCCCGTACTTCAGATTAGATGATGAGTACGCAGTGGTAAGGCATCAGATATAAGATTATTTCAGCGCTTCCGCTCCTGCATAGGCAGGGGTGGGAGCGTTGTTGCCTTTTACGGAAGGAGAAAGGGAAATAAATGAATACACAGTTTCAGGAAGAAACCTATGCATGGGCACTTCAATTTGTAGGGAAGATGTACAAAGACCTGCTGTCGGGAGGATTATTTCTGGCCATCGCCTTGCTGGTTTTGTGTCTCGTTTGCTCGGTACTTGCGTACACGAAGAATCTGAAAAAAGCATACATAAGCGGAGAAGGATTGAATAAGATCCCTCATTATGTGCTGATGCTTTTGCAGATCCTGTTGGCGATAGCGGTAGTGATCAGTGGAAAACTGCCCATTTACGCAGGCCTGGTACCCTTGATCGTAGCGATCCCGACCGCGGTGCAGTTGTTCCGAAAGAGGACCACAGGTGTGATCCTTGCTATAAGTAGTGTATGGATCAGCGGTTTGTTTCTGGTGATGAGTGATCTGGCGCTGGTAATGAGTGACAAAGCTGAACTGGGAGAATATTCCGCACCGGCAATGTTTTCGGTGTATGCAGCATCGGATATTCTGGTTCTGCGCGCCATTGGATTAGAGATGGTTCTGTGCATTGGTACCGTGTATATGATAGGGTACTACGCGAAGGCAAGATTTGTGCTGATGAATACCTACAGACAGGAACTGGAGCAGCTCAGCTGTTGCGACTGCGGATATCCTTTGCTTTCGGACAATCACTTCTGCCCTGTGTGCGGCAAAGAGATACAGACGGAAAGCACAGAAGTGAATTTTGAGGCCCTGGATCAGGGAAAGAGATGTGTCAAGTGCGGCGCGGATCTGGACTCTGAAGGAAATTGCAGAAAGTGTGGAGATACCACCTTCCGTAAGATATTTATGGAAGCAGCGATGCAGGAGTTTATGAACAAAGCCAAGGGAATTGCCTTGATGATCCTGGTGGCATTGTTGATCCTGCCTCCCATGTTGGGAAAAGGAGTTCATTGGTCACTGACTAACGGACTCATCGATTCCGAGGCTGCATATGTGCAGGCACTTGCCGCATATCTGAATGAGCCGGAGATCTATCCGGATGAGGAGTGGCAGAGATCCTTTGCACTTGCTCATGAGGATCTGTATGACAAAGATATGCGTATCTTTGATGTCAATATGCGCCGAATCAAGCAGGATGACCTGCTGTATTATATTCGATTCTCCGAAGCAGGCTATCTGCGAGAGATCGTAATGGAACAGATGTGGAATGCGGTTTCCGAGAATAACGATGATGCGGCCATGGCGCTGGCGCCTACCTTCGACCACACGATCCATGAGCAGGAGGGAGCTCTGGAGGAGGCATTTCTCAGTGCCCAGGGTCAGAAAAATATCTTCACCACCTTTATTATGATCTTGGTGAATGGTCTGCGCTTCTATACCTCCTTCACCAGTTTGTGGGTTCTGGCAGTGATTCTGACGGTGGCAGTGGTGCTCCTTGCAGTCCTTACTGTATTGCTCTGCATGCGAAATCCTGTGATCAGACAGGGTGCTTTCGAGAGAAAGGCGGTTTCACAGGCCGGATTCGGCAAAAAGAAGGAGAAGATCACCAAGGAGACCGTGCTTGCCTATGTGGCAGTCTTTGCAGTGTTCTTCGGCGCTTTCTTCCTCTTCTCCAAATTGCAGAAGCCGGAGGAGCCGGGCTTTCATGATTATCTGCAGGCCGCAGTTATGGAGGCAGGAATGCCTTTGGTCAATGTTATGACCTGCGGCACGGAAGGAAATGTCAGCGAATTGGCAGAGGTGCAGTTGGCGGCACTGGCTAAGCTTCAGACCGTGGAAAGAGGGGAAGATACCCTGGGAGTATACGATGATTTGGACGCCCTGCTTCCTGCACTGGAAGAAAGCCTGGAGGCTTTGGCAGTATCGGGTGAGCCGAACAGCGAGCTGGTTCAGGAGTATCTGTCTGCACAGTTGGAAGCAATGACCATCGTACAGCAGATCATGGCAGCGGATGCATTGACGACCACAGCCGGATTATTTTAATGAATTTTGATCCCTCTGCATAAAATTAAGTCATTCGGGGAAACTATCCTTGCAATAAAAAAGCAAGGAGGGTTACTATGAGCAATATTTCAGAATTGGATCTTCAGAATCTTCGCCATCTGATCGGCGGTTATGACACCACCAGATGCAAATTGCAGGAGTACGCGAAGCAGGCAACAGATCCTCAGGTAAAGCAGTTTTTTGAAAAAGGTGCAAGATCTGCCATGGACAACAAGCAGAAGCTGATGGAGTTTTTGCAGTAGCGCAGACCCGGGAAAAACGGGTTCGAATGCGCGCTGCCATCCGGACCGTCACTTTTTAGCCGCGCAGAAATGAGGATAGTATGGAATTACAGGAAAAGGTAATGGTTGCCGATACACTTGCAGGCATCAACGGCGAGCTGCTTCGTTATGCGGAGATGATTCCCCAGTCTGAGAACAAAGAACTGAAACAGACCTTGAGACAGCTTCGAAACGCTTGCGAACAGTCTCAGGAGGAGATCTATCAGATCGCCAGAGACAAGGGGTATTACGTGCCCGCTTCCAAGGCCACGAAGGAAGAGGTGGCTCACGTAAAGCAGTTGTTTACACAGGGAACGTTATAAGAAAATAGGAAGGTCGCTCCAGTTTGGAGCGGCCTTTTTCGCGGAAAAATGGAGGAACTCTGGAAATACAGAGGCAGAACGTGCTATAATAAACCTATGGATAATTTATTTTTGGTACTTGGAATATTGATCATTTTCATATTGATAGTGTTCGCTGTGGTCATGCTTAGAAAAGGGCGTCATTCCTTTGCGGAGATGGATACCCTGGAAGGTCATGACTTTGAGTATTTCTGCGCGGATCTGCTTCGAAGAAGAGGCTTTCAACAGGTGGAAGTCACCAAGGGAAGCGGGGATTACGGCGTGGATATTCTGGCGGAGAAGGAAGGGGTCACCTACGGGATCCAGTGTAAGTGTTATGCGGAGCCGGTGGGCGTGAAGGCGGTGCAGGAGGCCTACGCAGGGAAGGAATACTATGATCGTATGGTAGGCGCTGTGATGACAAACCAGTATTTTACCCAGCCTGCGGTAGAAGCGGCAAAAAAGCTGAAGATCCTGCTCTGGGACCGGGGATACATAGAGAGTATGCTGGAAGAGAAGGAGTAGTGAAACTGTCCTCCTCTATCCATTCCCTTAAGGAAGCAAAGTCTGCGGGACCATAATTTAATAAAAAGGTGTGAAAACGAAGGGCGGTGTAATCATCGCCCCATTTTTTTGCCGCAAGTTCCCGTAAGGTTAAGATCTCAAGGTAGCCCAGATAATACTTCGGGTAATTGCAGGGCTCCCCGGCGATGTAGGAGTAGATGCTCTCCACGCTTTCCGGATCGGTGATACCTAAGGGGCACAGAGTCTCTGCGATCTGCGACGGAGAGGCATTGTCATAGTGGATAGCGATATCCAGAAGAGAATACAGGCAAAGCAGGAGGCTGCGGTTGTGTTTCTCCAATTGGATGCAGATTTTTTCCTGTTTGGATCCCTGTTTTGCGGCATAGGCAGAAGCATAGTCATAGGCATAGAATTCCGTATAGATTGCCCAACCTTCCTGAAAACCACCGTAGTGCAACAAGGTTTCCCCGGGAAGTACAGGGAAAAGTGCCTGCCCGGACTTGCGGAACAGATCCTGATAGAGATGCCCGGGATATCCCTCGTGAGCCAGAGTAGTATAAGTGTCCACGCCGTCGGAAGTTTTGGAAGGATTGATGTAGATGACACTGTTTCGGCAATCATCGATAGGGGCTGTGAGATAAAAGGCGGGGGCACAGTAGTCACAGAGTGAAGCATTGACTTCCTTCACGGCCAGAGTGTTTGTGCCTGCCACGGGCAGAGGCGGAAAATCTGCCGCCATGCAGCTCTGTAGATCGGCTAACATATCCTCCGGAGAACGGTTTTGAAAGGAGGTATAAGCACCGGAGGTGAACAACTTTGCTGCTTCCGGATGCTCTCGCAGGGTGTTTTGCAGAAAGAAGTATTCTTGTTCATACTGTTTTTCCAGTAAGGCGCGGATCTCCGAAACAGGCCGGGAAGATCCGGTGGAACTTTGCAACAGTAAGGAGTAGTATTCCTGTCCGCCCGGGAGAGCGGCTAGCCCCCGGGGAAGGATGGACTTATCTTCCAGAGCAAGCAGCCCTTCTTTCAGGGAAGCGTAGGCCGGAAGGATCTTGTCGAGCAAAAGCCGATCGTTTTCCCGAAGATACCCCTCGGCAGACTCTTCGGAGAGAAGACCTTCGGAAATAAGAACTTCCAATTTCTCGTGAAAAGTCGTCTGGAGAAAATGTCGCCCCATTTTTACAGACTGTAAAGTGACAATAGTGTCACATTGCTTTGCGGCCTCTTCTAATCGGGAATAAGGCATGGGATTGCCGGCGGCGTTTTTTTCCTGCTCATAGAGTAAAAGGGAAGCATAATAGTCCGGTACCTGAGACAGCAGCGCAAGATAGTCCTCCACGTCCCGGACCCCACGGAAGGCATATTCCGCCAGAAGGATCGGAAGCTCCGCGTGGATGCCGGAGGTGGGAGAAAAGGGTTCGTTTTGATATTCATATGCATTTATTTCCTGAGAGAGTTCCAGGGAATTTGTCAGCAAAGTATAGAGCCTGGCGTCTTGCGGATCTAGTTTTTCCTTTCGAATGCGATGCAGTTCATCCAGAACCTCTGTCAGGCGCCGCCCGGAAGCCTCTCTGGCGGAAGCATCGTAACAGGGCAGGGTCGGCTCGTAATCGGTTATTCCGAAGGCGGCAGGGTCGGCAAGAGTATAATGCAGATCCAGTGTGTTTGCGTACATTTCCTCCAGAAAGAGAGTCTGCGTAAGGGAATGAAAGGCTCGCTCATCTTTGTGCAAATACATGCGAGACAGCAGAAAAAAGCAGAGGACCAATAGAATGAGACCAAAGAAAAGGAATAGTTTTTTGCGACGTTCAGACAAGGAAAATACCACCGAAAAGCGACTTGTTACAGTATATGTGAGGCCGTATCCGATATGCCGAAAAGGCAAGTGATATATTGACTTGTTGTGGCTTTTTGCCCTATACTAGAAGCAGATGTCATAAAACGATTTACACAAAAAAATAAAGATCATGTCCCTTAGGGATGATAAAAATCAGGAGGATCATAAGAATGAGCGAAGCAATCAAGAAAGCAATCGCAGAAGGCCGCACCGCCCTTGGTATCGAGTTTGGTTCCACCAGAATCAAAGCAGTTCTGGTAGACGAGACCCACCAGCCCATCGCAATGGGTACCCATGACTGGGAGAACCGTCTGGAGAACAACATCTGGACTTACAGCCTGGAGGATATCTGGAACGGTCTGCAGGGCTGTTACAGAAGTTTGGCTGAAGACGTAAAGGCAAAGTACGGTGAGGCACTTACCACCATCGGCAGCATCGGTTTTTCCGGTATGATGCATGGTTATATGCCTTTCAATGCGGCAGGTGAGCTGATGGTTCCCTTCCGTACCTGGAGAAATACCATGACCGAGGAGGCTTGTAAGGAGCTGACTCCTCTTTTCAACTTTAACATTCCTCAGAGATGGAGCATCGCGCATCTGTATCAGGCAGTTCTTTCCAAGGAAGCGCATGTAAAGGACATCACCTTCTTCACCACTCTGGCTGGCTACATTCATTGGATGCTTTCCGGTGAGAAGGTAATGGGTATCGGCGAAGCTTCCGGTATGTTCCCCATCGATTCCGAGATCAGAGATTATGATAAGAAGATGATGCAGCAGTTCGATGAGCTGGCAGCAAGCAAGGGTATGCCCTGGAAACTGGAAGAGATCCTTCCCAAGGTTCTCTGCGCAGGCGAGAATGCAGGTGCTCTGACCGAAGCAGGTGCAAAGCTCTTGGATCCCACCGGCACACTGAAGGCAGGCATTCCTATGTGCCCTCCCGAAGGTGATGCAGGTACCGGTATGGTAGCAACCAACGCAGTAAAGGTTCGTACCGGTAATATTTCCGCAGGTACTTCTATCTTCTCTATGGTAGTAACCGAGAAGGCACTGGAGAAGGTACACGAGGAGATCGATATGGTAACCACTCCCGATGGTTTCCCTGTAGCAATGGTTCACTGCAACAACTGTACTTCCGACCTGAATGCATGGGTAAATCTCTTCGACCAGTTTGCTGAGAAATTCGGCATGAAGATCGATAAGAATGATCTCTACGGCACACTTTACAGAGAAGCACTGACCGCTGACACCGATTGCGGCGGCCTGATCTCTTACAACTACTTCTCCGGTGAGCCCGTAACCGGCCTGAACGCAGGCCGTCCTATGTTCGTACGTACACCCGACGCAAAGTTCAGCCTTGCGAACTTCATGAGAAGCAACCTCTACAGCGCAATGGCAACTCTGAAGATCGGTAACGATATCCTGTTGAAGGAAGAGAAGGTAAAGGTCGACTCTCTGATGGGTCACGGCGGCCTCTTCAAGACTCCCGTGGTTGGTCAGCAGCTCATGGCAGCAGCATTCAATTCCCCTGTGACTGTTATGGATACCGCAAGTGAAGGCGGCGCATGGGGTATGGCTGTTCTGGCAGCATTCATGCAGGAGAAGGCAGCAGACGAGACTCTGCCCGACTACCTTGCAAACAAGATCTTCGCAGGCCAGACCGGAACCACCATCGCTCCTAAGGCAGAGGATGTAGCAGGCTTTGATGCTTACGTTGCAAGATATAAGAGCACACTGATCGCCGAGAAGGCAGCAGTGGAAGGCCTGAACTAAGAGAGTGTTCAAAGGAGAAGAGCAATGTTAGAAGAACTGAAAAAATTAGTATATGAAGCAAATATGGAGCTGCCCAAGTATGGACTTGTTACCTTTACCTGGGGCAATGTCAGCGCTATCGACCGCGAGACCGGATACTTTGTGATCAAGCCCAGCGGAGTAGAGTATGATAAGCTGACTCTCGATGATATGGTAGTTGTTGACTTAAACTGCAACAAGATCGAAGGACGTTACAATCCTTCCTCCGATACCGCTACTCATGCAGAGCTTTACAAGGCTTTTCCTGAGATCGGCGGCGTGGTACATACCCATTCTTCCTATGCAACCAGCTGGGCGCAGGCAGGACGTTCCATTCCCTGCTACGGAACCACCCATGCAGATTACATCTACGGCGAGGTTCCCTGCGTAAGATGCCTGACCAAGGAAGAGATCGAGGAAGCATATGAGAAGAACACTGGTCTTCTCATCGTCAGTGAGTTCCAGAGAATGGGCAAGGATCCTATCGCTGTTCCCGCAGTGCTTTGCAAGAACCACGGACCTTTTGCCTGGGGTAAGGATGCGAAGGAAGCTGTACATAATGCAGTCGTTCTGGAAGAGGTTGCAAAGATGGCATATCGCGCAGAGACCATCAATGCAAGGATCCAGCCTGCACCTCAGGAACTGCAGGATAAGCACTACTACAGAAAGCACGGCGCAAACGCTTACTACGGACAGTCTGAAAAGTAAAACTATAGGGCGGCCATTTTTGACCGCCCGTTTTTTATGAGAAGAGGGGAAATGGTCCAAAACTGTGCGCCATTTTGTCAATGGTACTGTGCTCGGACACACACCGACTTTTTGCACAAAAATGCTAGACGAAACAGGCATTTTGTGGTAGAGTCAACTATATAATGTATATGCCGTTTGTTCGCGGCAGAATGGAGGAGACGATGAACAAATTAGAGCTGCAGAAGTGCGCTAATGAAGTGCGCAAGGGCATTGTAACAGCTGTTCACAGTGCAAAAGCAGGACATCCCGGCGGATCTCTTTCCGCAGCAGATATCTTTACATATCTGTATTTTGAAGAAATGAATATCGATCCCAAGAATCCCGATAAGGAAGACAGAGATCGTTTCGTATTGTCTAAGGGCCACACCGCTCCCGGACTTTACTCCGCAATGGCTAACAGAGGATACTTCCCTGTTGAGGATCTGACCACTCTTCGTAAGCTTGGTTCTTACTTGCAGGGTCATCCCAGCATCCATATCCCCGGCGTAGATATGTCTTCAGGTTCCCTGGGACAGGGTATCTCCGCAGCAGTTGGTATGGCACTGAGCGCAAAGCTTCGCGGCTGCGACTATCGTACCTACACCCTTCTCGGTGATGGTGAGATCCAGGAAGGTCAGGTTTGGGAGGCTGCTATGTTCGCAGGCCACAGAAAGCTTGACAACCTTGTAGTGATCGTTGACAACAACGGCCTTCAGATCGATGGTTCCGTTGCTGATGTATGTTCTCCTTATCCTATCGACAAGAAGTTCGAAGCATTCAACTTCCATGTGATCAACATCGACGGCCATGATTTCGATGCTATCAAGGCTGCATTCGATGAGGCTAAGGCTACCAAGGGACAGCCCACCGCAATCATTTGCAAGACCGTTAAGGGTAAGGGTGTTTCCTTCATGGAGAACAATGTATCCTGGCATGGTACCGCTCCTAACGATGAGCAGTATGCACAGGCTATGGCTGATCTTGAGAAGATCGGTGCAGAATTAGAGAAGGCAGGTGAATAATCATGGCAGATGTTAAGAAGATTGCAACTCGTGAGAGTTACGGTAACGCATTGACTGAGCTCGCTGAAGAGTTCCCTAACCTGGTTGTTCTGGATGCTGACCTTGCTGCAGCTACCAAGACCGGTATTTTTAAGAAAGCATATCCCGATCGTCACATCGATTGCGGTATCGCTGAGTGTAACATGATGGGTATTGCAGCAGGTCTTGCAACTACCGGCATGATTCCTTTTGTAAGTTCCTTCGCTATGTTCGCAGCAGGACGTGCTTACGAGCAGGTTCGTAACTCTGTAGGATATCCCGAACTGAACGTTAAGATCGGTGCTACCCACGCTGGTATCACTGTAGGTGAAGACGGTGCTACTCACCAGTGTAACGAGGACCTGGCTCTGATGAGAACCATCCCCGGCATGGTAGTTATGTGCCCTTCCGATGATATCGAAGCTAAGGCAGCTGTTCGTGCAGCTATCGAGCATGACGGCCCTGTTTATATCAGATTCGGTCGTGCGGCAGTTCCCGTAATCAACGACAAGCCCGATTACAAGTTTGAGATCGGTAAGGGAACCATTATCCGTGAGGGTAAGGACGTTACCATCGTTGCTACCGGTATCTGTGTAGATTCCGCTATCGGCGCAGCTGAGAAGCTGGCAGCAGACGGAATCGATGCTGAAGTTATCAACATCTGTACCATCAAGCCTCTGGATGAGGATCTGATCATTGCAAGCGCTAAGAAGACCGGTAAGGTCGTTACCGTTGAGGAGCATTCCGTAATCGGCGGTCTCGGAAGCGCTGTATGTGATTGCCTGAGCGCTAAGCTTCCTACCGTTGTTAAGAAGATCGGTATGCAGGATATGTTCGGTGAGTCCGGTTCTGCAGGCGCACTGGTTGCTAAGTACGGTCTGGACGCTGAGGGTGTTTACCAGTCTGTTAAGGCTTTCGTATAGTCTGAACGATATTTTCACGAAACGCAGGTGGAAACACCTGCGTTTTTTATGGGAAAACAAAAACGGAGAATTATGATCAAATGAACCAGAATCAACAGGAAAAGAAATTAAAAAGAAGTCATATGATGTTGAATGACCCTATGAGCAGTGTCATTCCCAAGATGGCACTTCCTACCATCATTGCCTTCCTCATCAATTCCATCTACAGTCTGGCAGATGCCTACTTTGTAAGCGGCCTTGGAACCAATGCCACGGCAGCGGTAAGCGTCAACGGCAGCTTGGACCAGATCATTATGATGGCGGGCTCTATGCTGGCTATCGGAGCCAACAGTTACATCGCAAGACTTTTGGGAAAGGGAGACAACAAGAAGGCAAGTGAAGTATTGTCTGTGGCATTCTGCATTGCAATGATCTTCGGCGCATTGGTCATGATCTTCGGCTTTGCTTTCATGACCCCTATGGTACGCCTGCTGGGCGCCACACCCACCTGTGAAGAATATGCTATCCAGTACGCAGATTATGTGCTTTTGGTGGCACCTCTCATGGCGGCCAACTTCGTTATGAACCAGTGCCTGAGAGCGGAGGGCAGTGCTACCATGTCTATGATCGGTATGGGTATCGGCGGTATCCTGAATATTATTCTGGATCCGATCTTCATCGTGACCCTGAATCTGGGCGTAGCCGGAGCTTCCATCGCGACTGCGATCTCCAAGCTGGTATCCTTTGTGATCCTGCTGTACCCCTATGTGGCAAAGCACAGTATGCTCCATCTGAGCCTTCGCAATTTCAAGCCTACCTGGGAGATCATTCGTGAGATCGTGACCGTAGGTTCCTCCTCTCTGTTCCGTTCCGGATTGGCTGTTGTGGCTGCGATCCTCTTAAACAGAGAAGCAGGAAAACTTTCCGACTCCGTACTGGCAGGCGTTGGTGTATCCACCAGAGTTTTCATGTTCCCCTTCAGTATCATCCTGGGCTTCGGTACCGGTTTTCAGCCGGTGGCAGGCTTCAACTGGGGAGCGAAGCGATATGACCGCGTACGGGAGAGCTTCCGCTTCTCCTGGTGGGTAGCGATCATCGGCGGTGCTATCATGGGAGCACTGGTATTTATCTTCGCGGAACCCATTATCGGACTGTTCGCACACGTGGATCCCGAGATGTTAAAGATCGGCTCCTGGTGCATCAGGACTCAGTGTGTAGTTCTACCCATACACGCAGGCGTCATGATCGTGAATACCTTCTGTGCAGGTCTGGGTAACGCCAAGGGAGCGCTCTTGCTTTCTACTTCCAGACAGGGCACCTGCTTCATCCCGATCCTGTATCCCATCACCTATTTCTTCGGCGCTTACGGTATTGCCAGCGTGCAGGCCATTGCGGATCTGCTTTCCGTGGCCCTGGCTATTCCGGTACTATATGTCACTATGAAGAAAGTGATTCTTGCCGAGAAAGAGCCTGCAGCATAAGATAGAGAGTGAACCCCAGGCATAAGATTCTATAAAAGACCGAAAAGAGATTTTCGGTCTTTTTATTATGCTTGAAATAGCCGTTCGATGATTTACATAACCACTGAAGAAGTTAACCTTGAACGCATTTAAGGATACTCATAGTATTCAAGGTAAGAAGGACAACTGTTCTCTATACAATACGAGGAGGTTTATGATATGAAGAGTAAATGTACTAAATTATTTTTAAGTGTTTTGCTAGTACTTTCAATGTGCCCTATGTTCGCCCATGCGGCAGAGTGCTTGGATGTACGTGATTATGGTGAGCATAGATACTCTCATCGCCGCTATGAGCCGTACAGGACCAACATAGTTGTAATGTATATAGACTCTAAAGGACGCATGGTAGTTTATTACGATTTGGCTCAACGCCAGCAATGCATATGTGGAGCTGAGAGAATTGCAATCATTTCAACCGGAAATGTGTCGTACGAGTGATAGTATTGCTCGGTGATATCGACAACAAATGTCTTGATGTGATATGATTTTTAGAGAACAGTTGCTCTTTATTCTGGTTATTGTCAAAGGAGTGGTAGGCTATATGAAATATACGGTGAAAAGGCTGAGATTTCTGGTCACTTTGCTATGCATATTGTTACTTGGAGGTTGCGGGAAGAGAAATGAAACTTCTATCGAAGAACAACATTATACTCCGCAAGCATTATTCAAAACGGCCATTGAGATAGAAAGCGCATCAGACATGGATATATACGCGGAATCACTTCGGTTTTTGGATGATGTGGTCTATTATACCTGCGAGAATAAGACAGGGGTTTCTGCAGAAAACTCACCCCGCGAGATTTACAGAGCAATGGCGGCGAATGGCGCATATTCAGAGAAAATAACTTCCTGCTTAGATCCCTATTTCTTGAATTATGATGTTGTTAAGTCACAAGAAGGAAACTATATTTATACGTTATCTTCGGATGGGAAAAGTTTTATTGTGCGTAAATATTTAGAGAACGGGGAAGAGATAGATGCCTTGGTACTTGATTGGCAGCCGGACCGGGATCAGTATCCTACCAACATCATAGTCAATGGGAAGGACGGATTTTTTTTGTGGGGAAATAATGCCGCTTTCATTGTAGATACAGCAGGTCAAAAGCGTAAAACAGTTGCTTGTTCAGAGGGTAGTTTCCAAAGAGGTACAATTTATGGTGACAATAAAGCTCTTTTTTCCTGTATAGACGCGGACAGCAATGCATATTTGGCAGTCCTTGATGGAGCAAGCGGCAATTTGAATGTTATCATGAAACAGGCAAAGGTCGAACTGACTGCGTTTGAAGACGAGATATATCAATATGATGGGACATATTTTTGTGCCATAGATATGAATCAGAGAAATAGCATCCCGATTCTGAATTTTACCGATTATGGTATTGTTTCGCAATGGATCAGAAATATAAGTGTTGATGAAAAGGGTTATCATATCATTTGTTTTGATGACACGGGGAGAGAGAAGATACAAATCATTCATCTGAATGAAGTGGAGGGAATTATTACAGAAGCGGAGATGCCTTCTGGGAAACAGGAAATCAGCATTTGGGCATCCTCAAGAGATTTACTGCGTCTTGGTGTGACAGATGATATGATTGCCACCTTTAATATGTTGAGCGACAAGTATAAGGTCGTAATATATGATAATACTTCAACGATAGATACAATGCTCGCATCTGAGCATGCTCCGGATATCCTATATGGACTGTTGCCGGATAACCTGGAAGACTATATCAGAAATGGATATGTGGAAGATCTGTGGCCATTTATTGATAGGTCTATACAGATAACAAGAAATGATATCCATCCGTCGATTGCAGCTGCATTTGAACAGAATGGCAGTTTATATGCGATTCCAAGAAGTATTTGTATTCAGAGTTTGCTAGGACGAAAATCTTGTATGCCTGAAGAGGAGAAATGGTCTGTAAATGAATTTCTAACCTGGCTTAAGAATAATCCAACAGCCAGAAGTGATATGGGGCTTACGGCACAGAGCATCCTTATGTATTGCGTTCAGGGAAACCTAAATGAATATGTAGATATTGAAAAAGGGGAGGCTTCCTTTACTGACGATTTTGCTAAAACACTTCTAAGAATCAAAGAAATAGAAATAGACGACACGACCTTGTTTTTCCCTACATGGCTAGAGAATTCTTTGAATTACAAGGAGATACCATACTTAATGGACTCTTACCTAAATGATATGAATCAATTGGGACGGTTACAATATCTGTTTGGTGATAGATTGATCAACATGGGATTACCAAATGACGCCGGGGAAAAAACGATGCGAATGATTGCATATAACAATCTATCTATCTGCAGTAAAAGTACTTGTAAAGAAGGAGCATATGCGTTTATCGAATTTTGCCTCCTGTATGGCCCGGAAAAGATAGCTTCAGCTAAAAGCAATGGTAGTTTGTGGACGATCCGCCAAGTGTATGAAGATGATATTAACCAGTGCTTGGGAATGCGTTCTATTTATTTGACTGTCGGTGCTGTAACAGAAGAGATTCAGTATTCTTTGGATGATACCGATAAAGCATTGATAACTGAGTTGATGGCCGGTGTTACAGTAGAGACCAAGGCGTCAAGAGATATCCTGCAAATTATTCAGGAGGAGACAGATCCTTTTTGGATAGGACAAATGAGCGCGGACGTGGTGACGAGCAATATTCAAAATAGAGTTCAGAATTACTTGGATGAGAGATAAAATAGTAAAAAGAGAATATAGTTTAGCCGATTATTTTAGAAACAGAGTTTACCGTTCGGCCGTTTACGAGACCGATTAATAGGTTATCGTTGATGATTCGTTGGCCTCCTTTTTATTGTTAAGATGAAAGGAGGACATAGAGATGATTTTTGTGGTTAACGCTCTTTCTGGAGATTGGCTTGATGATTTCTGGAGATGGATTCTCGGTGGTGGAGGGAAATAACATTATTGGATATTTTCGCTGAGATCGAGGCGGCACAATAGATGGTGGAAGGCTATTTATAGAAGCCCTTTTTGTCAATATATTGAATGCAAAGAATAAATGATAAGATATTGATAATAGATTAATAAATGCCCATCTAGATTGTGAATGGCAGGACGTTTGAATGGCAATTTCAAACGTCCTATTTTACTATCCTTTATTACTTTTTACCTTGTTTCGGAGGAATGATTTTGCTACAATATTGTTTACATTTTGAGTATACTGCTTGGAGGAATATTTGGTGTGAAGATCATGATTTGCGATGATCAAAAGATGGCCGTGGACAAACTAAAGGATTTAGTAAGCACGGTGTGTAAGGAACTAAATATGCATTGCGAAATATCTACCTGTTTTTCAGGAGAAAAACTGCTAAAGATTGAGAAGGCATTTGACATTTATTTCTTAGATATTGATATGCCAGGTATTGACGGTATTGAGGTAGGTAGACAAATAAGTTCGAAATGGGAAGGCTGTAAGCTTATTATGGCTACCGGTATGATAGATCGATACAAAGATGCTTTTAAAATCAGAGCGCATAGATATGTGACAAAACCATTTCAGGTAGAGGAAATTCGGGAAGCATTGGAGAATATAGGTTCACGGAGGCTTGGAACGGAGTTAATAGAATTATCATATAAACGCGTGACATATAAATTTCCACAAAAGGATATTAGTTTTGTAAGAGCTATTAATGGTTACACGGAGTTTTGGGTAAGTGGAAAGTGGTTCAGAAAGAATATTTCCTTCAAACAGGCAATTGCATTACTGGATGAGCAGTTATTTGTTGTTGTGAATAAATCAGAAATTGTAAATCTTAGGTTTGTTGAAGAACAGAAAGATAAAGTGGTTTATGTCGGAGAAAAGGTATTTAAGATATCGAGGCGAAACAAACTAAGATTTGATGCTAAATATTTGGAGTTTGATTTGAAATATAGGTGATATGTATGTCGATGACTTTGCTATCCTTTGGAGCTGAAATATGCATATATATGTGGCTGAACAGTCTTCTTTTTGACGATGCATGCAAGCGACCTCGTTTGTTTTTGCTCGGAGTAGGAATCATTGTGGTTACATCCATTTTAAACTTTGACGTAGGAACTGTAATACTGGAATTAATGGTCAGTTTACTGTTTGCTTTTGCACAAGGAGAGGGAATTAAAACTGGTGCCGCTAAGGGGGCAGTAGTTTGCTTTTTATCTTCCTGTTTACATGCTGGAGGGATGGTTTTCCTGGAACTGTTTGCAGATATCAGACAAAGAGGTGCGATGGTTGAAAATCTGGCGGAGCAGGTTATCATCCTAACAATGATACTTCCTTGTTTCGTTTTGACGAAGAGAATCAAGGGGAAACAGAAATATGCTGTTCTGCAGACACTGAGTAAAACAATACTGCCTTTTGGGGCTGTGGCGGGACTTGTTATTTTGTTTGCAATTGCAGGGCTGAGAGCGGCTGCACGTACGTTGGCATACAATCATAGGTTCTATTTACTTTCGCTGATTGTGGCAGCACTTTCCTACCTGGCACTGGTGTTTCTTAGTCTCTTAGTAATGCATATTCGTAATACCGATTTGGAATTGAGTAGGAATTTACAGGCAGAGGAGCAACGAAATATTCTTCAAAGAGAATATTATGAATTGTTGCTGAAAAAAGAAGAAGATACCAAAAGATTTCGACATGAAATGAATAATTATCTGGTGTGTATGAGTGTAGCTGCTGAGGAGGAGAATCTAGAGTTACTGAGAGGATACATATCAGATATCGGCGGACATTTGAACCCGATGCAGAGAAGTATTTGCCAAACAGGAAACTGGACGATTGATGCACTTACAAATCACTATGTTGCACAGCTGGGAAGCGGGCATCGGGTCTGTGTCAGAGGGGCTTTTGGCGGGAATTTCAAAGAGCCTGCGTTGAGTATCGTTTATGGCAACTTGCTTAGGAATGCGGTGGAAGAACTGGTTTGGTGTGATCAGAATGCTTCGTTAGATATCCTGTTTGAAGATGGGCGCGATTATGCAAGAATTACGATTGCCAATAGTACCAGACATAAAATAACCCCCAAAAAGGGAGAACATTATGGATTTGGGATGAGGAATATAAGAGATGCTGTCCATGAATTAAATGGTTCTGTTGAGTACAGACAGGAAGATCATTCATTTACGGCCATCATAGTTTTACCGAAAAACTAATACATCAAAAAACAGCGCAGGATCAACCTGCGCTGTAGTCGTTTATGGATATGAAGATTAGATGTTCAGCAGCTTGCTGTATGCAGCCAGAGCACCGTCGGTATCGCCGGAGAGAACCTTCTTAGCGAGGGTCTTACCAAGCTGAACGCCTTCCTGGTCGAAGCTGTTGATGTTCCATGCGAAGCCCTGGAACATCACCTTGTTCTCGAAGTGAGCAAGCAGTGCACCCAGTACTTCGGGAGTGAGCTTGTCAGCTACGATGATGCTGGAAGGTCTGTTACCTGCGAAAGCCTTGTTCTTGTTGTCGTCATTCTTACCGCAAGCGAAAGCCATGATCTGTGCAGCAACGTTAGCGCAAAGTTTCTGCTGGCTGGTGCTGTTCTCGATCACTACATCAGTCTCGATCTGGCTGTTCTTGAAGCCGATGAACTGAAGGGGAACGATATCGGTTCCCTGGTGAAGCAGCTGGTAGAAGGAGTGCTGACCGTTGGTACCGGGCTCACCGAAGATCACGGGACCGGTCACATAGCTGATGGGCTCGCCGAAACGGTTTACGCTCTTACCGTTGGACTCCATGTCAAGCTGCTGTAAGTGAGCGGGGAAACGGCTCAGAGCCTGAGAGTAAGGAAGAACTGCGGTTGCGGGATATCCCAGAACGTTTCTCTCGTAAACACCGATCATTGCATCCAGCAGTGCGGGGTTTGCAAGGAGATCCTTGTTGGTTGCGTTCTTGTCTTCTGCAGCAGCACCGTTTAAGAAGCGTGCGAAGATCTCGGGACCGAAAGCAAGGGAGAGTACTGCGCCGCCTACTGCAGAG
Source organism: Acetatifactor sp. (assembly GCA_024403365.1). GTDB lineage: Bacteria > Bacillota > Clostridia > Lachnospirales > Lachnospiraceae > Acetatifactor. The sequence continues at coordinate 27,143 of JAKSRX010000007.1, forward strand.
GTGGAGGAGTAACGTCCGCCGATATAGTCATCCATGAAGAAAGCTGCCAGGTAATCTGCACTCTTTGCAAGAGGAGAGGTCTCACTGGTAACTGCGATCATATGCTTGGAAGCATCCAGACCTGCGTTCTTCAGAGCATCCTTTACGAAGGATTCGTTGGTCAGAGTCTCAAGGGTGGTACCGGACTTGGAAACCAGTACGAAAATGGAGTGAGCTACGTCAACACCGTTCAGTACGCTTGCAGCGTCATCAGGGTCTACGTTGGAGATGAACTTTGCTTCCATCTTGAAGCAGCCGTTCTTCTTTGCCCAGTTCTCCAGAGCAAGGTACATAGCGCGGGGACCTAAGTCGGAACCGCCGATACCGATCTGAACTACGGTGGTGAACTTCTCGCCTGCAGCATTTACGATCTTGCCTGCGTGAACTGCGTTAGCGAATTCAGCGATGCGGTTCTGCTGTGCTACGTAGAAGTCTCTCTTGTTGACACCGTCAGCGGTAACAACATCACCTAACTGACCGCGGGTAAGCTGGTGGAGAACCAGTCTCTTCTCACCGGTGTTAACTACTTCGCCGTTGTAGAGTGCTGCGAACTTGTCAACCAGCTGAGCTTCCTCTGCCCAAGCAGCGAGCTTGGCAAGGATCTCGTCATCTACCTTCTTGGCAGCGTAGTTGTAAGTGATACCGTTGGACATTGCAACACTGTACTTTGCAACACGATCTGCGCCCTGGGCACCTGCCATAGCGGTGGTCAGGTCAACAGGCTTCAGAGCTTTTACTGCTTCAAAAGCCTTGATTTCATCTAAATTTTTCCATGTGATCATTGGGTTTTTACCTCTCTTATTATTAGGGTGAGCAATGTGCGCGAGCACACGCTTTTTAAGGGTTTTTACCTGCCCCTAGTCTAGCATTATCGCCTTTACTTTTCAAGATTTAATCAAAAACATTACTCCACATCTTGTGCGCAACATGGGGATCGATGCCCTTGCGAGCGAAGATCTCGCTGGCAGTCACGAACTCGTATCCCTCTGCACGCAGACCGTCGATGATGGCGGGGAGAGCAGCCAGAGTCTTCTCATTATCCTTCAAGTCATGCATCAGTACCAGAGTACCGTCCTTCACGCCCTTTAACACACGCTCTATGCGATCCTCGGTGGAAGTGGAGGGATCCCAGTCTCTGCTGTCTTCGCCGCAGATGAAGGGAAGGTCGATGCTTTCATACATGGTGTCGCTTAGGGAAATGAAAGGGGGACGGAAGAAATGGGGAGTCACGCCTGCGAATTCCTCGATGCGTCTGGTGGTCTCTGCGATCTCTGCGCGAATGGTCTCTGCATCCATCTTGCTCATATCACTGTGGGTGAGGGAATGATTTGCAATTTCACAGCCCAAAGCGATCTGACGCTTCATGATGGGAGCTTTTTCGGGTGTGATCAGGTTGCCGATCAGGAAAAAGGTTCCCACGATGCCCTTTTCTTCCAGGACATCCAGGAAACGCTCGGTAATATTGGAAGGGCCGTCATCAAATGTTAATGCCACTAATTTTGTACTCATAGGTTGTAACCTCCTTTCCCCTAACTATAACAAAAGTGCTGTCAAACTGCAATGAAAGAAGCGCCGAAAACAGTCAATTTCGGCGGATTTCTGTTGCTTATAAGGGTGTTATTTGTTACAATGAAAAAGATAACGACAGGCTGTTGGAGAACAGTCTGAGAAAAGGTTGGGTCAGCATATGAATATCTTAGCGCCTTCTATTCTGGCGGCAGATTTTTGTGTATTAGGGGAACAGATCAAAGAAATAGAGGCTGCAGGTGCGCAGTATCTTCATATAGATGTTATGGATGGCAATTTTGTGCCGGCGATCTCTTTCGGTATGCCGGTGCTGCAGTCCATTCGCAAGGCTTCCAAAATGTTTTATGATGTACATTTGATGATCGAGCAGCCCGAGAGATATGTGCAGGAGTTTGCAGATCTGGGTGCGGACATGGTCAACTTCCATCTGGAGGCTACCAAGCAGGTAGAGGAAACGATCCGTCGTATTCGCGTCTGCGGCAAGAAGGTGGGAATCACCATCAAGCCTCATACCCAGGTGAAAGCACTGGAGCCCTATCTGGAGATGGTAGACATGGTTCTCGTGATGACGGTAGAGCCCGGATTCGGCGGCCAGAAGCTGATGCCCAATTGCCTGGATAAGGTTGCGGAACTGCGCAAACTCATCGATGAAAAGGGCTTGAACATCGACATCGAGGTGGATGGCGGTATTACCACAGAAAATGTGCAAACCGCTTTGAAGGCCGGAGCCAATGTCATTGTGGCAGGATCCGGTGTATTCAAGGGAAATCTGACAGAGAATGTGAAGACTTTCCTGGAGAAATTAGAATGTGAAGACTAGGCATTGACTCTTTAGAGGATGTGTGATAGTCTTTAGTGCATACAAAGAAGAAAAGCAATGACGGAGAGAGTACATTTCCCTCCTGCTCTACAGAGAACGTTCTGTATTCGATGCATATATCGGATACGCTGAGAGGAATGAGGCAGACGAAATGGAAGATGGCTCCCGAGCAGCGCACCGAACCGCAAGGTAAGGCTGCGACAGGTTCCGCCTGTTATAGCGGATAGGGTTATTGACCCGATGAGGTCCGACTTCGCGAGGAGCGGGCGAAGAGAAGTGGTAACGCGTAATATACGCCTTCTCATGTGAGAGCATGAGAAGGCGTTTTCTTTTGCAATGAGTACGAAGGAGAAACAGGATGAAGAGGAAAAAGATCGTATCGATCATCGGTATACTTTGCTTACTGTGTATGTTCCTGCTTGTACTGTTTGCTGCTTCGTTTTACGGGAAGAATTACCGTGTCTCGCCTTCGGAGGAAGAGAAGCAGGCACTGGATTCTCTGACGAAAGAGAAGTATGACGGTCTGTTTCTGACGATGTTCGGCAATGAAAAGTTTGATCTGTCGGATTTCACCATCTACAGAGCCCAGAATATGTGCATGCCGGAGAAAGATATTCCAAATCTTAGAGAGCTTGGTTATTTCCTGGGAAAAGCTTTTGACACCGATCCGGAGCTGGATCAGGTATATCTGACCATAGATCCCTATGAGATCGACAGCGACTTTTATTACATTGCGGCGCTGTATCAAAGGGAATATCTCCGTAATCTGATCTCCTACATGGAACAGTATCCGAACACAAGATTTGAGATCCTGCTTCCCTGTTACAGCATGGAGAGATTGAAGGCCATGTCCGCAGGGGCGCTGGAGGACTATTTCAATTCCATACAGGATATGCTGAATGTCCTGGTGACCTGCTCCAATGTGAAGGTCCATTATATGGAAGATGAGGTCTACTTTACCTCCAACCCCGGCGTGTATGAAGAAGACGGCACCACCGGATCCGTATACCAGAGAGTACAGCTTCTGTTTGCTTTTCGTGATGACAACTATCTGCTGACGGCGGGAAATGCGAAGGATCGATTTGCTAAGATCAGAGAGCAGATCGAGGAGCGCAGGCAGGTGGAACGTAAGGATATGTCAGGCAAGACCATCGTGTTCTTCGGCGACAGTATCATGGCCAACGACAGGAATTCCTTCACGGTACCCGGCATCATGGCCAGCCTTTCCAATGCAGGCTGCATCAATATGGCCTTGGGCGGTTCCACAGCCGGTGACGCCAAGGAAAACTGCAATTTCCACTGGGTATTGGATGCCTATCTGACAAAAGACCTTGATCATTTCGCGCAGGAACAGCGCCTTCAAAGGAATCTGAACGATCACCTGTCATCCGGTGCGGATCCGGACTGTTTTGTGATCGGTTTCGGACTGAATGACTACTTTAACGGGTTCCCGGTAGATGGGGAGGGTACCGCTTCCTATATCGGCTCTCTCAAAGATGCGATCTCGGAACTGAGGACTGCGTACCCTCAGGCGCAGATCCTGATCCTTTCCCCCACCTTGTGCGCATGCAACAAGTTTGGCGAGGAAGTGTTGGGCGGCAATGTGCTGTATGATTTTGTGGAAGCAGCCCAGACGGTAGCACAGGAAGAGAACGTGGAGTATCTGGACAATTATCACTTTGTAGCTATGACAGAAGATAATTATTATGATTATATTCCTGATCAGACGCACCCCGGAGACATGTACAAATTCATGTTGGCGGAGCGCATTCTGGATAAACTGGAGACGATCATTTTAAAATAATAGATGTAAAGGAGAATGAAGATGGAAAACAAAGAAAAGTATTATTTGACCACAGCCATCGCTTACACTTCCGGTAAGCCTCATATCGGCAACTCTTATGAGATCGTAATGGCTGATGCGATCTGCAGACTGAAGAGACTGCAGGGTTATGATGTATTCTTCCAGACCGGTACCGATGAGCACGGTCAGAAGATCGAGGAGAAAGCAAAGGCAGCAGGCATCACACCCAAGGAGTTCGTAGACAATGTGGCAGGTATCATCCGCGGTATCTGTGATTCCCTGAATATTTCCTATGATAAGTTCATCCGTACTACCGATGACTATCATGAGAAGCAGGTGCAGAAGATCTTCAAGCGCCTCTATGAGCAGGGCGATATCTACAAGGGAGCTTACGAAGGAATGTACTGTACTCCCTGCGAATCCTTCTGGACTGAGTCTCAGCTGAAGGATGGCAAGTGCCCTGACTGCGGACGTGACGTAAAGCCTGCCAAGGAAGAAGCTTACTTCTTCAAAATGAGCAAGTACGCAGACAGACTGATCAAGCATATCAACGATCATCCCGAGTTCATTCAGCCCGTATCCCGTAAGAACGAGATGATGAACAACTTCCTGCTTCCCGGACTGCAGGATCTGTGCGTATCCAGAACCAGCTTCAAGTGGGGCATCCCCGTTGATTTCGACGACAAGCATGTTGTATATGTATGGCTGGATGCACTGACCAACTATATCACCGGTATCGGCTACGATGCAGAGGGCGATTACACCGAGCTGTACAAGAAGCTCTGGCCCGCTGACCTGCATCTGATCGGTAAGGATATCATTCGTTTCCATACCATTTATTGGCCTATTTTCCTGATGGCTTTGAATGAGCCCCTGCCCAAGCAGGTATTCGGCCATCCCTGGCTGTTACAGGGCGGCGAGAAGATGAGCAAGTCCAGAGGCAATGTAATTTATGCCGACGACCTGGTCAACCTTTACGGCGTGGATGCGGTTCGTTACTATGTGCTTCACGAGATGCCTTATGAGAACGACGGTACCATCACCTGGGAGCTGATCACCGAGAGATTCAACTCCGATCTGGCTAACGTTCTGGGCAACCTGGTTAACAGAACCATCTCCATGACCAACAAGTACTTCGGCGGACTGGCTGTGAAGACCGGCGTGGAAGGTGACGTAGATGCGGATCTGAAGGCAGTGGTTACCGCAGCAAGAGACAAGGCTGCAGCTAAGATGGATGCAATGAAGATCGCAGATGCCATCGACGAAGTATTCACTATCTTCAAGAGATGTAACAAATATATCGACGAGACCGAGCCCTGGGTACTTGCTAAGTCCGAGGACAAGAAGGACCGTCTGAGCGAAGTAATGTACAATCTGCTGGAGTCCATCGCTATCGGTGCAAACCTGCTGGCTCCTTATATGCCTGAGACCGCTGATGCGATCCTGGCTCAGATCGGTGACGGCGTTCGCGATTATGCGACTCTGAACACCTTTGGCGCAAGAGCAAATGATGTGAAGGTGACCGATGCACCCAAGATCCTCTTCGCACGTCAGGACCTGGCAGTGATTCTGGAGAAGGTGGCAGAGATCCAGGCTGCACAGAAGGCAGAGTACGAGCGTGAGAACGGCATCACTCCCGAACCTGAGAAGGAGGAAGAACCCGTGATTGACATCGAGGCTAAGCCCGAGATCTCTTACGATGATTTCGCGAAGCTTCAGTTCCAGGTAGGTGAGATCATTGCCTGTGAGGCAGTTCCCAAGTCCAAGAAGTTGCTCTGCAGCCAGGTAAAGATCGGCAGTCAGGTAAAGCAGATCGTGTCCGGTATCAAGGCGCACTACTCTCCCGAGGAGATGGTAGGCAAGAAGGTCATGGTTCTTGTAAATCTGGCACCCAGAGCCATTGCAGGCGTGACCAGTGAGGGCATGCTGCTGTGCGCAGAAGATGCAGAGGGTAATCTGGCGCTGATGACTCCCGAGAAGAAGATGCCTGCAGGCGCAGAGATCTGCTAATCTTAAAATATTATGAAAAATACGCAAAAATGTTTCATTTTTTCGCTCAGATAAGGTATACTGAGATTGGAGCATTGACGGGCAGAGGGCCTTGGTGCCTTCTGCCTTTTCTTTTTACCAAAAGGTGACGCATATGAAAAAAGAAGAGTTTTACTTTGATTCCAGAGACGGCAAGAGCAAGCTTCACGCGGTTCGATATACTCCCGATGACGGAAAGGTACGCGGCGTTCTGCAGATCGTACACGGCATGGCGGAGCATGTGGAGCGATATGAGGAATTTGCGGAGTTTCTCACAGGAAAAGGTCTTGTGGTAACCGCAGAAGATCATCTGGGACATGGCGGCTCCATCGGTGAAAACGGTACCGTGGGTTATTTCTGCAGTCAGGATCCCGCTACCGTAGTTGTACGTGATGTGCACAGACTGAAGAAGATCACCCAGGGACTTTACCCCGGAGTGCCTTATGTTCTCATGGGTCACAGCATGGGTTCCTTCATCGCAAGAAACTATATCTGCCGCTACGGCACAGGTATCACCGCTGCCATCATCATGGGTACCGGCATGCAGCCGGCAGGACTGATCAAGGTCTCCAAGATCATGGCCGGCATTCAGAAGGTATTCTGCGGACCGAAGCATTCTGCGAAGATGTTGGACAAGATCGCCTTCGGTGCGTACAACAATAAGATCAACAACCCTCGCACCACCTTTGACTGGCTGACCAAAGAGGACAGCATCGTGGATAAATATATAGAAGATCCTCTGTGCGGCTTTACCTTTACGGTAAACGGTTTTGCTACATTGTTCGAACTGATCGACCGTCTGCACAAACCTGAGAACCTGAGCAGGGTGCCTCATGATCTTCCTATCTTTATGGTATCCGGCGAGGCAGATCCCGTAGGTGATTACGGTAAGGGTGTTCAGCTGGCATACGACAGCCTGAAAAATGCAGGCGTGCAGAATATCACCATGAAACTCTACGAGGGCGACAGACATGAGATCCTCAATGAGAAGGACCGTGCCGAGGTCATGGATGATATCTGGGATTGGATTGAAATCGCAGCTCTTCAGGGCTGATTTCATAGAAAAGTTGCAAAAGCAACGGTAGGAAAGGTTAGGATTACTTATGAAATGGTTAAACATTGACAGTCCCCTGATGGTGGGACTGACCAAGATCGCAGACCTGATGTGGCTGAATATACTGGCCATCGTGTGCTGCATTCCCGTCGTCACCATCGGCGCTTCTCTGACAGCACTGAACTATATGACACTGAAGATCGTCAGAGATGAAGAAACTTACATTACTCAGGGATTCTTTAAGTCCTTCAAACAGAATTTCAAGCAGGCAACCATCATCTGGCTGGTGATCCTGGCGGCATGTTTCATCCTCATGATGGACTACACTCTGATCATGAATACCACAGGTTCTGTCAGCACAGTGGTAGGTCTGGCCATCGGTGCCGCTGCGGTACTGGTGCTTCTGATCACATTGTATGCATTCCCTATATTGGCAAAGTTTGACAATACCACAGTGCAGACCATCAAAAATGCATTCGTGCTGAGCCTGATGCAGTTCCCCAAGACAGTAGTCATCGCTCTGTCTTATGCGGTAAGTGCGTACATTCTGTTCTTTAACATCGCTTTGTTCCCTCTGTTCTTATTCCTCGGTTTATCCGGCCCCGCATGGGTGACTGCAAAGATGTGCACAAAGCTTTTCGCTAAGCTGGAGGAGCAGATCATGGCAGCCCAGGCTCCCGCAGAAGGAGAAGAAGCGGCGGAGAGCGCAGAAGAGGATGAGGCGATCTTCAAGGATCACAGGGCCGAACTGGAAGAGAAAAAGGATGAAAAATAGTCATTTTATACAATATGACTAAGAATGACCATACTTTTCGTCAAAGTGACAAAGATAGACAAATTGTTTGCAATTTCTGAGCAAATCATACAATATGCCATGAAATCTTTGTGTAATTGTGGTATGGCATGAAAATCCATTTTTCGTTATACTTTTGTTAGTCGGGTAGGGAGACCTGCCTGCAAAATAAAAAGACTTTATTTTTGAAAGGGGTTATTTACAATGGCAAGTTTATCATTGACAAACATTTGTAAGGTATATCCTAACGGCTTCGAAGCTGTTAAGAATTTCAACCTTCAGATCGCAGACCAGGAATTCATTATTTTCGTAGGACCTTCAGGTTGTGGTAAGTCCACCACTCTTCGTATGATCGCAGGTCTGGAAGACATCTCTTCCGGTGAACTGAAGATCGGTGACAGAGTAGTTAACGACGTTGAGCCTAAGGACCGTGATATCGCAATGGTATTCCAGAACTACGCTCTGTATCCTCATATGTCCGTATACGACAACATGGCATTTGGTCTGAAGCTGAGAAAAGTTCCCAAGGATCAGATCGATAAGATGGTTAAGGAAGCAGCTAAGATCCTTGACCTTACTCCCCTCCTTGATCGTAAGCCCAAGGCTCTGTCCGGTGGTCAGAGACAGCGTGTAGCTATGGGTCGTGCAATCGTACGTAATCCTAAGGTATTCCTTATGGACGAGCCTCTTTCCAACCTGGACGCTAAGCTGCGTGTACAGATGAGAATTGAGATCGCTAAGCTGCATCAGAGACTGGGCACCACCATCATCTACGTAACACATGACCAGACAGAGGCTATGACCCTTGGTACCAGAATCGTAGTTATGAAGGATGGCGTTATCCAGCAGGTAGATACTCCTCAGAACCTGTATGAGAAGCCCGCTAACCTGTTCGTTGCAGGTTTCATGGGATCTCCTCAGATGAACTTCCTGGATGCAACCGTTGCTATTGAAGGCGATGTTGCTAACCTTGTTATCGCTGGTAGAAAGATTCCTCTTCCTGCAGCTAAGTCCAAGAAGCTGATCGATGGCGGTTACGACGGAAAGGACGTTGTATTCGGTATTCGTCCTGAAGATGTATATGATTCCGAGATGTTCATCGAGTCCTCTCCTCAGAGCGTATTCGAGAGCACCGTTAAGGTTTACGAGTTGCTTGGTGCAGAAGTATATCTGTACTTCGATCTTGAAGAGTTCCCTATCACTGCAAGAGTAGATTCTCGTACAACCGCTAGACCTGGCGACGTTATCAAGTTTGCTCTGGATACCGAGAAGATCCACGTATTCGACAAGCAGACCGAGCAGGTTATCACCAACTAGTTTTAAACAAGTCCTTAACAGGGGGATGTCGCAAGACATCCCCTTTTCATATGCCTAAAAACCCTTGCGCAGCCCTCCATAATTCGTTATATTAAATAATAGAAGAGTTTGTTTTTCTTTTGGAAAGGAACGAGACGAGATGATATCCAACCAGACGATTCAGACCAGTATTGATGAACTGAAGGCAATTACCAGAGTGGAACTGTATGTGTACGATCTGACAGGAACTTTAGTGGCTGCCACAGGCGAGCAGACAGATGTTACAACCGATATGATCTACAGCTTTATCCAGTCTCCCGCAGACAGCCAGGTGATCGGTTTGCACCATCTGCTGAAGGTATATGATGAAGGCGAATTGATGTATGCGATCGTTGCCAAGGGAATCGGCGAGGATACCTACATGGTAGGTAAGATCGCAGTGTGCCAGATCAAGAATCTTGCCGTTGCCTACAAGGATAAGTTTGACCGCAATAATTTCTGGCAGAATCTTTTGCTGGACAATCTGCTTCTCATGGATATCTACAACAGAGCGAAGAAGCTTCACATAGACGCAGCGGTTCCCCGTGCGGTGTTCCTGGTGGAGACCGGTGCGGAGAATGACTCTATCGTAAAAGAGGTCCTGGGCGGTATGTTTACCAGCCATTCCGGTGACTATATCACCGCTGTGGATGAGAACAATGTGATATTGATCAAGGCAGTGGAAAAGAATGCTTCCGCAGAAGACCTGAAGGAAGTGGCAGAGACCATCGTGTCCATGATGAATGCCGAGGCGATGATCAATGTGCGTGTTTCCTGCGGTAATATCGTACAGGAACTGAAGGATGTATCCAAATCTTATAAGGAAGCAAAGATGGCACTGGATGTAGGCAAGATCTTCTACGCAGAGAGAAGTGTGGCTTCCTACAGCGAGCTGGGTATCGGACGACTGATCTATCAGCTTCCCGTGAACCTGTGCAAGATCTTTATTCAGGAGATCTTCGGCGATGATATTCCTGACGATCTGGATGAAGAGACTCTGACCACGATCAATAAGTTTTTTGAGAATAATCTGAATGTCTCCGAGACCTCCAGACAGCTCTTCGTACATCGTAACACTCTGGTGTACCGTATTGAGAAGTTCCAGAAGAGTACAGGACTGGATCTGAGAAGTTTTGACGACGCGCTGACCTTTAAGATCGCGCTGATGGTAGTAAATTACCTGAAGTACTTGGAGAACAACGAACAGTAATTAGTATAAGAAGACAACCCTCCGAATATATATAAATATGTATTTGGAGGGTATTTTTATGGATTTTGAACGGGAGATCAGATATCCGGAATATTGGATAGACGGAGAGAAGAAGGGCAACTGTGGATATTTAAAATATAATAAAAACAACAGTGCCATAAGCTTTCAATTGGAATTGAAAGAGGAAGAGCGATGGCAGTTGTCCGGCTGGGAACAGCTGCAGATCTTGTTGCCGAAGGGGGAGATCCTCTGCAGGCGTAAAAGTGTGCCGGAAAGCCGGGAACAGAAGGAGACCGGACCGGAGGAATTTGTTCTGCCCCAGGACTCCAAGTGGAAGCAATTGCAGGCACTCTATCCCCATATAACCCCCTTTCAGGATGACAGAGAATACCTGACCCTGCGGCCGGCAGACTTTGTGCTTTTAAGCGAGAAGAGTTACAGTAAGGCCAACAACAGTTTTATGCTGCACGGCTATGCAGGTTATAAACACCTGGTGCTGGCACGTGTGGAGAAGAAGGGGGAAACGGTATACTATCTGGGGACTCCGGGGAATCTTTGGGAAAAAGAAAAGCAGGCCGCCGTACTCTTTGGCTTCGAGAGCTTTGAGTGTAAGACGGAACCTGCTAAAGAAGGTACTTTTGGATATTATATGATGCGGGTGGAACTGTAAAATCAGACTCCTTCGTAATTGAACTCCGGAATGAAACTGTCTTCTGCGGCACTGCCTTCCTGGGTGAAACCATATTCGATGCCGATCATTTCGGCAAAGTCCAGGACTCTTGCATATTCTTCGGGAGTTACTCTGCGGTTTAATTCCGGAATCGATTCCACATGGGGCAACGGCGTATATTGATTCATGATACTGATATAGATGCGATCTTTGTAGGTCTCATGGAGGTAGCGAAGTACCTGTTTGGAATCCTTTACCTGACCGGGAAGAACCAGGTGGCGTACGATGACGCCCCGTTTCATCAGGCCGGTAGTTTCATCGATCACGGGATCGCCTGCCTGGCGCACCATTTCTGCAATGGCGGCGGAAGCTTTCTCGAAATAGTCCGGCGCCATGGAATATTTGGCGGAAAGCTCGGAGGATTTATATTTCATATCCGGGAGCCAAATGTCGACCAGCCCCTCCAGCATGCGAAGGGTTGAGACTTCCTCATAACTGCTTGTATTGTATACCACAGGGATGGACAGGCCTTTTGCCTTGGCCTGCTCCAGCGCGAAACAGACTTGGGGCAGAAAGTGGCCTGCGGTGACCAGATTGATGTTGGCGGCCCCTTTTTCCTGCAGTTCCAGGAATATATTGGTCAGACGCTCCAAAGGGATGACTTTGCCGGCGGTTCCTGCCGCGATATTATGATTCTGGCAGAAGACACACTTCATGTTGCAGCCGCTGAAGAAAACGGCGCCGGATCCCACACTGCCGCTGATACAGGGTTCTTCCCAGAAGTGCAATGCGGCACGGGCGGCGGGCAGTGCGGCACCCAGGCCGCAATAACCGATCTGGCCTGCGGCGCGGTTTCGGTGGCAGC
>JAKSRX010000070.1 GCA_024403365.1 Acetatifactor sp.
GAAAAAGGTCTTTTTTGTTGTGTTTAGCGCGGAAACATGGTACTGTGATAAAGTAAAGAAGGAGGTATACACTTATGGATATGTATGCAACATTTTGGGCCCTGGTTCCGCCGATCGTAGCGATCGTTCTGGCGCTTATTACCAAGGAGGTCTACAGTTCTCTTTTTGTAGGTATTTTAGTAGGTGCGCTGTTCTATTCCGGCTTCGGATTTGAAGGAACAGTGACTCACATTGTTACTGACGGTTTCATCAGCGTTCTGTCCGATTCCTATAATGTAGGTATTCTGGTGTTCCTGGTGATCCTCGGAACCATGGTAGCTTTGATGAATAAAGCCGGCGGTTCCCAGGCTTTCGGACGCTGGGCAAGCACTCACATCAAGACAAGAGTGGGCGCACAGCTGGCAACCATTCTTTTGGGCGGTCTGATCTTCATTGATGACTATTTTAACTGCCTGACTGTAGGTAGTGTTATGCGTCCCGTAACGGATAAGCATAAGATCTCCCGTGCGAAGCTGGCATACCTGATCGATGCTACCGCAGCTCCTGTCTGCATCATCGCTCCCGTTTCTTCCTGGGCAGCAGCAGTCAGCGGTTTCGTTGAGGGTGAGAACGGTTTCAGCCTTTTCGTACGTGCGATCCCTTACAACTTTTATGCACTGCTCACCATCGTTATGATGGTTGCTATGACTCTGATGAAATTCGAGTACGGTCCCATGGCAAAGCATGAGAAAAATGCAGCTGCAGGCGACTTGTTCTCTATGAAGGACAGAAAGGCTCCTGTAGAGGAGGAAGTGAAGGAAGCAAAGGGTAAGGTCATCGACCTTCTGATCCCCATCATCTGCCTGATCATCTGCTGTGTCATCGGTATGATCTACACCGGCGGCTTCTTCGAGGGAACCGATTTCATCACCGCATTCTCTGATTGTGATGCTTCCGTTGGCCTGGCTATCGGTAGTATTTTCGGTTTGCTGCTGACCATCCTTCTGTATCTGGTCCGCAGAGTTCTTTCCTTTACGGCTTGTATGGACTGTCTGCCTGAGGGCTTCAAGGCACTGCTTCCCGCGCCCCTGATCCTGACCTTCGCATGGACCCTGAAGGCAATGACCGACAGCCTCGGTGCTAAGGAATTTGTAGCAGAAGCAGTAAAGGCAAATACAGGAAGCCTGATGAGTCTGATGCCTGCGGTAATCTTCCTGGTAGGATGCTTCCTTGCATTCGCAACCGGTACCAGCTGGGGAACTTTCGGAATCCTGATCCCTATTGTGGTAGATGCTTTTTCTGCAACCGATCCCAGCCTGATGATCATTGCGATCTCCGCATGTATGGCCGGTGCTGTATGTGGTGACCATTGTTCTCCTATCTCCGATACCACCATTATGGCCAGCGCAGGTGCACAGTGCGACCATGTAAATCACGTAAGCACCCAGCTGCCTTATGCGATCACCGCGGCAGCAGTTTCCTTCGTTGCATATATCATCGCAGGTTTTGTTCGTACCGTATGGATCGCCCTTCCCGTAGCAATCGTCCTGATGATCGCTGCACTGTTCGTGATCAGATCCATGACTGCGAAAAAGGCTGAAGCATAAGGTAAGACAGTAACAACACAAAAAAATAAAAAAAAGATTGACAATAATTTTACGCGTCAATATAATAAAGCGTAAATGAATAAAACCCACCAAATACATTGATGGAGACAGTACTTTTACATTGAAAGGCACAGAGAGCCGCGGCAGCTGAGAAGCGGTGCGAGTAAAGTAAAACGAATATCCCTCCTGAGTAGCAGCACGAAAGCAGTCGTGAGTAGATGCTGACGGGATCCTCCCGTGACAGAGGACGCATATGTTGGTATGTCGTAAATGGAATTGTCAGGATATAATAAGCCTCTGCCGTTTACGGCGGAGGCTTTACTTTTTTGTATCGAGGAAGGAAGATTTTATGAGACATTTAACTGAGATCAGATGGCACGGCCGCGGCGGCCAGGGTGCCAAGACAGCGGCACTGCTGTTGGCAGATGTAGCTTTCCAGGCAGGAAAACAGGTACAGGGTTTCCCTGAGTACGGTCCCGAGCGTATGGGTGCTCCCATTACCGCTTACGACAGGATCAGCGACAAGGAGATTCGAGTACATTCCAATATTTATGAGCCCGACTTCGTTGCGGTAGTAGATGATACTTTGCTGCATACCGTTGATGTGACCGCAGGACTGAAAGCAGACGGCGGCATCCTGATCAACACCCAGAAGAGCGCAGAAGAGATCCTTCCTTTGCTCAAGGGTTATACCGGCAAGATCTATCTGCTGGATGCACATAAGGTAAGCATGGCAACTCTTGGCAAGTACTTTCCCAACACCCCTATGTTGGCTGGTGTTGTCAAGATCTCCGAGGTCATGGAGATTCACGAGTTCCTTCGTGAGATGGAAGAGTCCCTGAAGCATAAGTTCGCAAGAAAGCCCGAAGTACTGGAAGGTAACCTGAAGGCGCTGAGAATGGCGATCGACGAAGTACAGTGCATTCAGTAAGCAACCGTTAGAAAGGTATGGAAATAGAAATGGCATTAAAAGCATCCGAAATCAATGAAAAGACCAGATGGCAGGATCTGACAGAAGGCCTGCAGATCTATGAGCCTGCAACATCCAAGATGTTTGCAACAGGTGAGTGGAGAACCCAGACTCCCGTGATGGACTGGCAGAAATGTAAACAGTGTCTGCTTTGTGTTCCTTATTGCCCCGACAGTTGTATCGTGGTGAAGAACGGACAGAGACAGGACTTTGACTTAGACCATTGCAAGGGCTGCGGCATCTGTGCAAAAGCATGTCCCTTCAAGGCAATTGAGATGAAGGAGGGTAAATAAATGGCTATCAGAACACGTATGTCCGGTAACGAAGCGGTTGCTTACGCGATCAAGCAGATCAACCCCGATGTTATGCCGGCTTTCCCCATTACTCCTTCCACAGAGATCCCTCAGTTTGTAGCATCCATGATCGCAAACGGAGAGATCGATACCGAGTTCATTCCCGTAGAGAGTGAGCACAGCGCAATGAGTGCTACCATGGGTGCATCTGCAGCAGGTGCAAGAGCCATGACCGCTACTTCTTCCTGTGGTCTCGCACTGATGTGGGAGGTACTCTATGTAGCTGCTTCCAGCCGTCTTCCCATCGTACTGGCTCTGGTAAACAGAGGTCTTACCGGACCTTTGAACATCAATGCAGAGCATTCCGACAGTATGGGTGCAAGAGATGCAGGTTGGATCCAGATCTATTCCGAGAGCAACCAGGAGGCATATGATAATTTCCTGCAGGCAAATCGTATCGCAGAGCACGCAAGCGTACATCTTCCCGTTATGATCTGTCAGGATGGATTTATCACCAGCCATGCGGTTCAGAATATCACCCTCTGGGAGGACGAGCCTATCAAGAAGTTTGTTGGCGAGTACAACCCCGAGCATTATCTGTTAAAAGAAGATGAGTCTATGGCAGTGGGTCCTTACGCAGTTTCCAACTATTGTATGGAAGAGAAGAAGGCTCAGGCTGAGGCAATGAAGAACGCAAAGCAGGTCATCCTGGATGTTGCAAAAGAGTTTGAGGCAGTGACCGGACAGAAGTACGGCCTGTTTGAAGAATATCGTCTTGAAGATGCAGAGTACGCTGTAGTAGCGATCGGTTCCGTCTGCGGTACTATCAAGGATGCAGTAGATGCACTTCGCGACAAGGGCATGAAGGTAGGCCTTCTGAAGGTCAGAGTATTCAGACCTTTCCCCGGTGAGGAGATGGCAAAGGCTTTGAAGCATTGCAAGGCTATCGGTATCATGGATCGCTGCGAGAGCTACAGCGCAAACGGAGGTCCTCTTGGAGCAGAACTGATGGCAGCTCTCTTCAGAGAAAAGGTTACCGCAGAGGCAGTGAACATCATGTACGGTCTTTCCGGACGTGACGTGACAGTAGGTGACATGGGAGAAGTATTTGGCTGGCTTGAGAAAATGGCAGCCGGAGAGCTTCACTTCGATGAGTATCCTTACTTGGGCCTCAGAGATTGATTTCGGATTATTTGGAAAGGACAGGTTCTCAGATGAGTCAACAGACATTTAATTTCAGAGAAATTCAGGAGAGACCCGATCGTCTCGCTCCCGGCCACAGAATGTGTGCAGGCTGCGGCGGTACCATTGCAGTACGTAATGTACTGAAGGCTCTTCATCCCGGAGACAAGGCAGTTGTGGGCAATGCAACCGGCTGTCTGGAAGTTTCCACTTATATGTATCCCTACACCGCTTACGAAGACAGCTACATTCACAGTGCTTTCGAAAACGCAGGCGCAACTCTTTCCGGTGTTGAGACCGCTTATCATGTTCTCCGCAAGAAGGGCAAGATCTCTTCCGATTACAAGTTCATCACCTTCGGTGGTGACGGCGGTACTTACGATATCGGTCTGCAGTCTCTTTCCGGTGCTATGGAGAGAGGTCATGACATGGTATATGTCTGCTACGACAACGGTGCTTACATGAACACCGGTGTACAGCGTTCCTCCGCAACTCCTATGTATGCGGATACCACCACCACCCCCAGCGGTAAGTGCTCTGACGGTAAGCCTCAGACCCGTAAGGATCTGGCTGCTGTTATGGCTGCACATAACATCCCTTATGTAGCACAGACCACCTTTATCGGCAACATGAAGGATCTGTATGTAAAGAGTGAGAGAGCGATCTACACTCCCGGTCCCGCATTCCTGAATGTTATGGCTCCCTGCCCCAGAGGTTGGAAGTACGACACCCCCGATATCATGGAGATCTGTAAGCTGGCTGTAGAGACCTGCTACTGGCCTCTGTTCGAGGTTGTGGAAGGCAAGTGGATCCTGAACTACAAGCCCAAGAACAAACTTCCTCTGGAAGAGTTCCTGAAAAAGCAGGGCAGATTCAAGCACCTTTTCGCACCCGGCAATGAGCACCTCCTGGAGGCTTTCCAGAAGGAAGTTGACAGACGTTGGGAAGAACTGCTTCAGAAGTGCGAAGCATAACAGAATAGTAAATAGAAAAAGAAAGGGTATTCCGTGGATTCACGGGATACCCTTTTTGTATGTGTTTAGATAGTTTTGGTGAAGGAAACGATGTCTCCGGCGGTCTCGGTGTATCCCAGAGAGCGGAATAACTTGAGAGAGGCTGCATTACCTTTCTTGACCTGGGCGGTGAGCACCTTGAGCCCAAGTGACTTGGCCTGCTTCTCACCATATTTTAAAAGTTCCTTTCCGTAGCCGCGATGGCGATAGCCGGGAGCGACGGTGTAACCGATCTCTGCCTGATCGCCCTTCAGATCCAGACGATAGCTTCCGACAGGAACATCTCCGTGAAGAACCACATACAACTTTCTGTCGGGATTCTCCAGGGTTTTGGTGAACCAGAGCTTGTGAGTCGCGTAAGGAATCGCCTCGGTGATAAAGCTCTGTGCTCTTGTCTCGGGGTCGCTGGCCAATTCGTAGATCAGATCCATGTGAGACAGATCGGCCTCGATGACCTGCATGTAATCCTGCACCAGATCTGCGGTGAGGGGCATGCCTCGCTCTACGTCAGCGGTACAGGTCTTGCCCAAAACAAAGTCATATTCACGGGGCATCAGACCGTAGCCGGGACGGATGACGCGGATATTATCGGAAGTGATGGGCTCGCCTGCCTTGATATCTTTTACCACAAAAATGGAGCGGCGGAACACCACGCTGTTTTTCTCCTGCTCACTGGGACCGTAGGAAGGCTTGCCCAGAGCGGCTTCCACTTTGCGGATCTCCTCCACCATCTCCTTGAACTCATAGGGAGTCATGGAGAAGGAAGCATCCGGATTCTCGATCTCACGACTGATGCAGAAATGTTTTTCGATGACGGAAGCACCAAGAGCCACAGCGGTAGCGGCACTTAAGGAACCCATGGAGTGGTCGGAAAGACCTACGGGACAGCCGAAAGTCTCTGCCATATCACGAATGGTGGAAAGATGCATGTCCGCAGGGTTGGCAGGATAGGCGCTGGAACACTTTAAGATCGCCAGCTGATGATTGCCGGTGGCATAGATGGTGTCGATAGCCTCCTGGATCTCCTCACGGGTACCCATACCTGTGGACATAATGATAGGTTTTCCTTTGCTTGCCACATAGCGAAGCAGGGGAAGGTCTACCATCTCGAAGGATGCAATTTTATAGAAGGACATTCCCAGGTCTTCCAGGAAATCCACAGCGGTGTTGTCGAAGGGGGTGGACAGAAAATCGATGCCCACTCTGTCTGCTTCCTCCTTCAGAGCCTGATGCCACTCCCAGGGAGTGAAGGCTTTCTGATAGAGGCCGTAGAGGTTCTCGCCCTCCCAGGTGCCGTTGTCGATGTGGAAGTAGGAATTGTGACAATCTATGGTCAAAGTGTCCGGTGTGTAGGTCTGGATCTTCACACAGTCGGCGCCGCATTCCTTAGCCGCGCGGATGATCTCCTTGGCGCGCTCGATGCTGCCGGCATGATTGGCGGACATCTCCGCGATGATGTAGGCAGGATGTCCTGCACCGATCACACGGTTTCCGATCTTGATCTCTTGATTCATAAGGTACCTCCGATTGGAATACACATTTGTACTTATGATACCTTAAATCGGAAAACACGTCAAATGATTCAGGGGACGGAAAGGACTGAAAATACAAAATCTGAGAATAGATCAATTCTTGCGTATAATAGTGCATTTACTTTTTCTGCTCTGTTGATACAATGATGATACAAAACATACAGCCGAGAGGTAGTAAAATATGAAAGAATTGAACGGTAAGAGCGTTCGGATCTTCGAGGGAGAATTGATCCGCCGCGAGAACAGAAACAGAGAATATCTGATGAAACTTCAAAATCACCACCTGCTGCGCAACTATCAGCTGGAGGCAGGAAGATATACCGGCAGAGGTTCCGACCCCACTGCCAGGAATGGTTGGGAGGATCCCAGCTGTCAGCTTCGCGGACATTTCCTGGGACATTGGCTGTCTGCGGCTGCTTTCCGATATGAGGAGAACGGCGATGCAGAGCTGAAGGCTAAGGCAGAGGCGATCCTGGATGAGCTGGCTCTTTGCCAGAAGGACAACGGCGGAGAGTGGGCAGGCCCCATCCCCGAGAAGTACCTGGAGTGGCTTGCTGTGGGCAAGATGGTCTGGGCTCCCCAGTACAATATTCATAAGCTTTTCATGGGCCTGGTAGATGTATACAGCAAGATGGGTTCCCCCAAAGCACTGGAGATCGCAGGCAAGATGGCGGACTGGTTCCTTCGCTGGAGCGGCAAGTTCAGCAGAGAAGAGTTTGACAACATTCTGGATACCGAGACCGGCGGTATGTTGGAGGTATGGACAGACCTGTATCAGATCACAGGAGAAGAGAAGTACAGGACTCTGATGGATCGCTATTACAGAAGCCGCCTGTTTGAGCCCCTGCTGGAGGGCAAGGATGTGCTGACCAATATGCATGCCAACACCACCATTCCCGAAGTTCTCGGCTGTGCTAAGGCCTATGAGGTGACCGGTGAGGAGAAGTGGCTTCGCATTGCGGAGAGCTACTGGAAGTGCGCCGTTACCGACAGAGGTTACTTTGCTACCCGCGGTCAGACCCAGGGTGAGATCTGGACTCCCAAGTTCAAGTTAAAGGCTAGATTGGGCGACAAGAATCAGGAGCATTGTACCGTTTACAATATGATCCGTCTGGCTGAGTTTTTGTTCCGTCAGACTGCAGATCCCAAATACATGCACTACATTGAGTATAATGTGCAGAATGGTATCATGGCGCAGACTTATTGGCAGGGAATGCCTGAGAACGGTAAGCCCGGAAACGGACTGCTTACTTATTTCCTTCCCATGAAGGCCGGCAGCCGCAAAGACTGGGCAGGCGAGATGGACAGCTTCTTCTGCTGCCACGGAACCATGGTTCAGGCCAATGCCGCTTGGAATCGCCGTATGTTCTATCAGGATGGTGAGAAGGTATATGTCACCATGTACTACAATTCCTGTGTGGATATGGAAGTGAAGGGCGTGAAGGTCAACCTTGGCGTGCGCCAGGACTACATGAACGGCAGCCTGATGACCTCCTCCGAGAACAATGCCCGTCAGACTCTGGGAGAGACTGCCAGTGTATTCGCCAACAAGCCTGATTTCAAGAAATATATCCTGACCATGAATCTGGAGGGAGAGGCAGCATTTGCTGTGAACCTGCGTATTCCCGACTGGATCACCGGCACCGCTAAGGTATTCGTAAACGGTGAACTGATGACCGCTACTGCAGACACTGACAAGTTCGTGACAGTAGAGAGAACCTGGAAGGGTGGTGACCAGATCATTCTGACTCTGCCCATCGGACTTAAGACTGTCAGCCTTCCTGATGATGAGTCCATGATCGCATATCTTTACGGCCCCGATGTTCTGGCAGGTATCACCGATCGCGAGCGCATCCTGTATCTGGAGAGCGACCGTGCGGAGGAGGAACTGTCCGCAGACACCGAGCGTCAGTGGGGCGACTTCCGTACCTTCTACAAGACCGAGAATCAGGATCCCGGCATCAGCCTCTGCAAATTGAATGAGATCGGTTATCAGCCTTATCAGATCTACTTCAAGACCAAGCACTGCGTGAATGTGGAAGGTTAGTTTTCGACAGGAAAAACGGTAAATTTTGTTTTGTATCTATATTCCTCCCTTGGTTTATGGTAGAATGTATCATAGAACAAGGGAGGATTTTTATATGGGAACTTTGTGTGGAGCAGATTGCAGCGCTTGTCAGATGAAGGAACAGTGCAAGGGATGTGAGTGTACAGGCGGACGTCCTTTCGGCGGAGCATGTATTGCTGCGGAATGTATCAAAGCCGGCGGCAAGGAAGCTTTCTGGAAATATAAGCAGAAGGCCATCGCTGAGATCAATGCTCTGGGTGTGGAAGGAATGCCTCAGGTCACAGAATTATACTGCCTGGCGGGTTCTTATGTGAATCTGGCATACCCGCTTGAGAACGGTGCTACCGTGCAGCTTCTGGATGAAAGCAAGGTGTACCTCGGCTGTCAGTTGGAAGCGATTTCCGATGGCTCTCAGAAAGATGACCGCTGTTTTGGCGTCGTAATAGATGATACTATCGTTATCGTGTGTAAATACGGCGAAAACGGCTGTGATCCGGAGTTGGTATTGTATAAAGTAAGACAGAGGTAGGGAATGAATACTTTGCAGGAAAAGGAACAGAAGTTGTGTGACTTCCTGGCGGAAAAAGAGAATATTGCCATCGCCTTTTCCGGTGGTGTGGATTCTGCATATCTTCTGTACGCGGCGAAGAAAAGCGGCGTAAGAGTGAAGGCGTATTATGTGAAGGCTGCGTTTCAACCCCGGTTTGAACTGGAGGATGCGAAGCGGCTTGCGAAGGAACTGGATGTAGAAATGCAGATCCTTCCGGTAGATGTGTTGAGCGCAAAGATCATCACGGACAACCCGGCCAATCGTTGTTATTATTGTAAACAAAAGATATTCGGGACGATTCTGGAGCAGACTGCGGCGGATGGTTTTGTCTACCTGGCGGACGGTACCAATGCTTCCGATCAGGTCAGCGACAGACCCGGTATGAAGGCATTGCAGGAACTGTCGGTATTGTCACCGCTAAGGATCTGTGATCTGTCCAAGCAGGAAGTCAGAGATCTGTCCAGGGCAGCTGGTCTCTTTACCTGGGACAAGCCCTCCTATGCCTGCCTGGCTACCCGTATTCCCACAGGTGTGGAGATCACCGCAGAGAAGCTGGAGCGGACAGAGAAAGCGGAAGACTACCTGATGCAGCTCGGTTTTACGGATTTTAGAGTGCGCCAGCTTGGCAATGCGGCGAAATTGCAGATCCGTGCGGAGCAGTTTCCGCTTTTGACAGAGAAGAGAGAGACGATCGTGTCCACCCTGAAGGAATGGTACTCCGACGTGCTGGTGGATCTGGAGGTTCGATAGATGAATACAGAGATCAGAGAAATATTGGAACAGGTGGAGAAGGGAGCGCTGTCCGTAGATGACGCGCTGCTTGCCATCAAGAAGGAACCCTTCGTAGAGTTGGGATATGCGAAGATCGATATGCAGAGAAAGACCAGACAGGGCGCTGCAGAGGTGATCTATGGTGCGGGCAAGACTGCAGAACAGATCGCAGGTATCTCCAAGGCTATGATGGAGGCGGGACAGGACGTGATATTGATCACCCGCATGTCCCCGGAGAAGGCAGAGATCGTGGGAAAGGAAGTTCCCCTTAAGTATCATAAGGATGCCGGTATCGGTATCATCGGAGAACTGCCCGTGCCCAAGGTCAGCGGCAAGATCGTGGTGGCTACCGGCGGCACCAGTGATGTGCCCGTGGCAGAGGAAGCGGCTCTGACCGCAGAGGTTTTGGGTAATGAAGTGGTACGACTCTATGACGTGGGTGTAGCAGGACTTCACAGACTGCTGGCTCACATGGATGAGATCATGAGCGCACAGGTCATCATCGCCATCGCAGGTATGGAAGGTGCTTTGGCCAGTGTCATCGGCGGCCTGGCGGATTGCCCCGTGATCGCAGTTCCCACCAGTGTAGGATACGGTGCTTCTTTCCAGGGTCTGTCCGCATTGTTGTCCATGTTGAATTCCTGTGCCAGCGGCGTGTCCGTGGTCAATATCGACAACGGCTTCGGCGCCGGATACCTGGCAAGCATGATGAATCATATGAAGAAATAAAAAGAAAACTCCCGGCCTTTCGGTCGGGAGAGCTTGAACTTTACTTGCGCTTGCCCTTTGCTTCGGCAGCCTCTGCGGCTTCTGCCTTGGCGGTCGTGGAGATGGCCCACTTCTTTGCCTGGATGCGAACGCGATCTTCGCCGGTTTCAATTACGATCGTGTTTGCATCGACCTTCACAATC
>JAKSRX010000071.1 GCA_024403365.1 Acetatifactor sp.
CACGCTGTACGACCCCCACGGCAATGCCGTACTGGCACTGAAGGAGTTGTACGAGGACCAGCTGGAGGCTGAGACCGCGTTCAACGAGATGGCGGTGTGGGTATCTGTCACAGCACCTTATAACAGCGCAGATGTGAGACAGCGTGAGATCTATGTCCTGGAGCGCGGCGGTAATCCCGAGAAGTTTTCCATGGTGGGAAATGATGTGGATCACGCACTGAAGGGACTGGAGCAGGCGCTGGTCAATTGTATAGAGCGTAATGCGGACAAGCCGGTGATGTTGTCCCTGGACGAGAAGGAAGCAGCGATCCTGTATCGTGACGAGACGGCGATCATGGAAGTATTCACCCGCCTGTCAGGCAAGTATAAAAATGTTTTCATCAGGAGCATTCTTGACGAGGAGTAAGGTATGGTTGCGATTATACTGATTGTGATCGGTATCCTGATGATCGGCGTCGGTATCGTCGGTTTGCTGGGTCTGGTGATCTCACCGATCATTCACGACCTGAAACTGGTTTACACCAGAAAAGACGACTACGTTTATTATGCTACGGAAACCGGTAAAAGATTGCTGACCTATCACACAAGACGACTGATCGTTGTCCTGTGCCTGAGTATTCTGATGGGCAGTATTATGTTTGGCGTTGGTATGTACATAGGCTTCGCGGACAGAGGAGAGGACTTTTTCTTCTACAGGAAACTCTTCGGTGTCAGCGCGGAGAATCAGTGGGACAATATCAACGAGAAGGGCCAGTATGTGGCTGCGGACGGATCGGAGTATACCTACTATATCCTGATCCAGGGTGAGAATATCACCTTCAGCGGTCAGACTTGCGCGGACATTGATGAATTGAAGTTGAAACTGACTGCCATGCAGCGGGAGAACAAGGTCATACTGATCGACAGCTTCGCGGTGGCAGAGGAATACAACGAGACGAAGAAGATGCTGAAGACTATGGGCATCCTTTTTGAGACGGAAACAAAGTGATGAAGAAGATATGGATCGTCTGCCTGATGGTCCTTCTGGGGGCCCTCCTTGTCGGCTGGGGCAAGAAACCGGTGGATCTGGCGGACAATAACGGACAAAACAAGTTAATCGATCTGCAAAAGGCGATCAGGATCGCAAGTCCCGGATCTGATTCCACCCATGCCACCCAAGGCAACAAAGAGGGGGAAGGCGAGCAGGGAAGCACCGGTGCAGTGAATCCCGAGCAGTATACCAAGACGGTGACCATTGCGGTGCAGGGAACCGGTGTATTGTATAACGGTACGGAGCTTTCTTTGGAGAATCTGAGCATGAAGGTCAGAACCGAGCAGGTAAAGACCACGAAGTTTGTGCTGATGGATAATTTCGCGGACGCGGGGACCTATCGAAAGGCTCTCGGCATCCTGAAGAAGCTGCAGAAAGACGTTGGTATTTATTATACCTGTGAATGAGGGGTTCTATGAGTAAGAGGCGAATTGCCGTATGTCTGTTGGCGCTTGCCATGGCAGCAGTTTTATCTGCCGGATTGTTCAAGCCCATCGGCGTGGCAGTAGATACAAAAGAGAAAAAAGTATATCGCTATTACAGTGCAGATTATGTCAGCGGAGAACTGTCCTCCAACCTGAAAGGCAACAAGCCGATCTTCGACGGCGAGTATCTGTGCCTGGCCGGCAAGGTAACTTCCGTGAAGAGCAACGGCAAGAGCTTTACCCTGCAGGGGAACGACAAGAAGATCATCTGCAGTGCGGGTGTGTTGGATGACAGCATGCGAGAGAATATCAAGATGCTGGCTGTGGGACAGGAAGTGGCTGTCTACGGTGAGTTTAATGTAGATCCTGTGGACAACGACCTGCGTGTTACCGTGGACCGTGTGGCAAAAGTGCCCGGCGGGATCAGATCCACAGAGCAGTATTTCCTTTCGGACGAAACCAATATCTGCAAAGAGGACATGAAGTTCAAGACCCTGGGAAAGCATACGGTTCAGTTTTTTGTTCCGGAGTCCTGGGAGGCTGTAGAGCATGATATCAAGGGAGAGGGCATTGGTACCCTGGAGGGTTATCAGTATGCGCTGAACCAGTTGTCTTATGGCGGAGGTTCTGATGCGGAATCTTTCTTTGTCACCTATTTTGATTGCAAGGAGTTCGTGTCAAATCCCGGTGATATCGCCGACACCGAAGCAGTGGAGATGGCGATCATCCAGAATATTTCCGGCAAGGTAGGAAAGTTCCCCACCAAGACCGTGAAGACCTACTATGATACCGAATATAAGTATTATCTGACTTCCTACTCAGATGGCGTGCAGATCGCAGGAAACTATCGTGCGGAATATATCTTCCAGAAGGTAAGTGACGACGGAATCGTGATGTATCTCTACATCTACCGCGGCGAGCCGAAGCATCTGGATGATGTGATGTTTGTCACCAGACTGTTGAATGTGATGAAGTAAGTTCCGTCGGATGAGACGATAAAAATGTGAATCAGGAGAACACTTATGAACAATAAATGGATTGCAAATGTTAGAACGATTTTGAAGATGCGCGGCATCGAGGAGCCTGATTTCGAGGCGGCGCTGGGACTGGGCGGCGGTTTCTTCAGCAAACTGGCAGACCCCGAAACAGAGAATGATCCCGGTGCGGAGAATCTTTTCATCATCTCCCGTAAATTGGGTGTGTCTGTGGAGGCATTGATCCTGGATGATTTCAGAAATGCTGCAGATGAGTACGATTCCCTGCAGAAGGCGATCCGTAAGATGACCATGGACACCATCGACGGCAAGATCGTCTGGACCAATCTGGAGGATGCGATCAAGGCGGAGGGTGTTTCCGCTCTCAATCCTTTCGTGCTGAATGTCTGTGCAAGAAAGGGCCAGGAAGTAAATAAATCCTATCTGGAGGAAGAGGCAGACAGCGATATGATCAGCCTGATCCGCGGTATTCGTTTCAGACTGCAGAAGGATGTTTTCAACAATCGTGTGGTGAAGGTTGAAAAGGTATTGAACAGTGGATACGGACAGTTTGCCGCACCGATCTATGGTTATATTCCTCCCTACGATGAGGATGTGTATAAATTCAAGACCGTTGTGATCGCGGAGATCGATCCCGAGACTATCGCTGTGTTAGTTGAGCATCGCACCGATGTGCCCAGAATCGAGCTTGCATGGGATATGTTCTTCTGTAAGTATAACGCAGCAGAAAAGTGCTACGATGCTACATTTATCTACAGCTCCTACGATGATATGGATACCATGAAGACCTACCCGATGTTCGAGGAACTGGAAGCAAGCATTGCGCGTCATGCCGCAGAAGAGAGCAAGATCAGCAAGGAAGCTGTACAGGAATTGGAAGGTTATCTGAAAGAGTCATGGAAGAAAGAATAGAGTACTACGTGGTGCGAAGTGCCCGCAAGACCCTGGCTGTTGAGATCCAGCCGGATGGACGGGTGATCGTGAGAGCGCCGCAGCGTATGGCAAAGAGAGCGATCGAAGAGTTCCTCTGCCAGAAGGCCGACTGGATCCGTCAGACCAGAGCGAAAGTGATCGCGAAGGCAGGACCGGAAGCTGTGCAGAAATTATCGCCTCAGGAGCTGAAAGCCCTGGCTGACAAGGCCGTGAAGTACATCCCCGAGAGGGTTCGCTACTATGCGCCTTTGGTGGGTGTGGACTATGGACGCATCACCATCCGAAGCCAGAAGACCAGATGGGGAAGTTGCAGTGCACAGGGCAATCTGAACTTCAATTGCCTTCTGATGCTGGCACCGCCGGAAGTCCTCGACAGCGTGGTGGTCCACGAATTGTGTCACCGCAAGGAGATGAACCATTCCAAGCGTTTCTACGCGGAAGTGTACCGTGTTTTCCCGCGGTACGACGAGGTCCACAAATGGCTGAAAGAGAACGGCAGCAAATTATTGATGAAATTATAAAAGGAATCCGCGAGGATTCCTTTTTTGTTGCTTGGTTTGTTGGTTATGGGCTTTGTTTTGGCGCTGTCCTGTGAAAATGACTCTTTTTGAAATTTCCCCAGTCTTTTTTTCTGAAAATCAGCAAAAAGACTGTGCGATTTCAGGAAAAGCTTGTTTTGACAGGTTGTGTTCTCCTGAAACACCCGAAAAGACTGTGCAAAATCAAAGAAAGCTTGATTTAACAGGAAATGGATCGAAAATAAAAAGCCGGACCGTGCCAACAATATTGGCTAAGTCCGGCTTGTATCTTATTCTGCGATATCTTCGCTTGCGGGAAGGATGCAGAGGTATTCATAAAAGGCTTTGGCCTGGGGTTCTGTGATGCCCAGAGCGGTAGTGGAGAGAACATCCTGCAGTTCTTTCTGCAGTACGGTGTCTGCGTCCCCGGAGGCTGCGATAGCTTTGCTCAGGCGCTCCATTCTTTCGTTCACGAACTGTCTGTAGTAGATGGAGAGCTTGGTCTCCGGAAGTTCCTCCTCTATGAGGCTATAGAAGGCGATCACGGTGGAAGCCAGGCAGTTGTGTAATTCTTCCAGGGCATCGGAAACCAGATGCGCTTTCAGACTTAATACACATTCTGCGTAGAAGTACAGGAGAGGAGCATCCTTGGCGCGGATGCTTGTATCCGGCTGTGCGGCGATCAGAGTTTCAACGGTCTCGTAGATGCACTGGCCGTAGCTTTCCGCTCTCTCGAAGCGGTATCTTTTCTGCTGAGCCTGTCTGAAATCGGGGAAACCCTGCAGCATGAACTGCTGTAATTTCAGCCAGATCTGTTCGGACTTGGCGGCATCGGTACGGGTAGTGCCGTAGATGTCACGGCCGTCCTTGGCGAGGCCCCGTCGGTCGTAGCCTTCGCGGTTGAAGCCGTCCTTGTCATAACCGTCGTAATCGTAGCCTTCGCTGTCAAAACCCTCTCTGTTATATCCGTAGCGGTCCAGACCTTCGCGGTTGAAACCGTCTCTGTCGAAGCCCCATTTGTTGAAGCCTGTACGGTCATAACCGTCACGGTCGAAACCGTCCTTGTTGAAACCGTCTCTGGCATATCCGAAGGAGTCATATCCTTCTCTGTTGTATCCTTCTCTGTCTACGCCATCCCTGTCATAACCCTCGCGGTCAAACCCCTGAGGATCATAGCCTTCTTTATCGTAGTAGCCGTTCTGCGTCATGTCTGTGTCCTCCTTCTGTGGTGTTTTCTGCTTGGTCGCGGAAGGTCTGTGCTTCCACAGAAACAGGATCACGGCGCCGATAAAGAGAGCGATCGTCAGGCACAGGATGGCTATTCCGGCCTGCTGCATACTCTACCTCTTTCGTGTTGCTTGGATAGTTTGATTATATCCTCTGGAAGAGGTGACTTCAAGATTTACTTTTGGATACCGCGTGCCTCCAGTGCTACGCCCATGCACTCATGCAGTACGTAGAAGAAGAGCAGCAGTGTGTAGGTGAGCAGGTTTGCTTCTGCATCGCTTAAGAGTACCTCTGCAAGGTTTGTGAGGCTTGCTGCACCGAAGAGTACGAACAGTACGGTGCTGAGTAAGTATGTGAATCTGTAAGAGTTGAAAGATAAGATGTTGTTTGTTCTGATTGCTTCGTTCATGGTTGTTACCTCCTTGTATTTGTGCCGATTCCCGTGGAATCGGCGCCGTGCTAAGTTTTCATATAGTGTTTTACACTACATATGTGGGGAACCTTTCGGTTCGTTGTTTCGTTTGCTTGACTGTAATTGCATTATAGAATTCCTCGATAGATATTTACATCGATATGTGTTACAATTAACTTACACTTCTGTAAGATTTGTGAGGGAAGAGATGAAAAGAAAGATCACCATAGGCATACTGATCGTCGGGATCCTGGCACTGCTGGGAGCCGCAGGGTATTTCGGATATACTCAGTATCAGACGTATGAAAAAGAAAATGGATTTGAAGGCGGAAGATATCGGTTCTGTGAGGGGCAGGAGTTCGTGCCTCAGACCGGCAAGCAGGACAGGACAAAGTTCGTATATGAACTGTCCGACCCCACCGTAGCGGAGATCGATGCCCGGGGTAAGGTCATCGGTAAGAAGGTGGGTGTCACCGAACTTATGGTAAAAGACGGCATCTTCAGATATCGCTGCGAGTTGGAAGTGCGGGAACATTCCTATGTCCCTGCCACCTGTGAGCAGGACGGATATTGTTCCTACTGTACGGCATTCAGCGGCGAGGCTGCTTTGGGACATACACCGGGAGAACTGACCTGTGTACAGGACTCCATCTGTCTGGTCTGCGACAAATTGTTAGAGAAGGCACCCGGCCATACATTCAGTGAACCTACCTGCGAGGAGGATTCTGTATGCACCGTGTGTGGTGAACCCGGCACGAAGAAGGCATTGGGTCACGATATGAAGGAAGCGACCTGTACTTTGCCTTCCACCTGCAGCCGATGCGGCAAGACCGAGGGAGAGGCACTTGGTCATACCGAGGGCGAGGTAAAGTGTGAAGAGCCCTTGACCTGTGTGGTATGCGGGGAATTATTGGCGGAGGCAGCACCTCATGATTATGCAGAGGCTACCTGTACCAAGCCGGAGACCTGCACCCGCTGCGGCGCTACCAAAGGTAAGAAACTGGGGCATGACGCAGACCCTGCTACCTGCATCGCAGAAGGAAAATGTAAGCGCTGCGGCAAGGTCGTATATAAAAAGACTGCCCACACATATGCAGAGGGAACCTGTACTGTCTGCGGAGCCGCTCAACCTGTGACTCAGACTACCACAGGAAGCAACCAGGGATATGTGGAACAGGTAGTAGCATTGTGCAACGCAGAGAGAGCGAAATACGGACTGTGTCCGCTTACCATGGAGGCTACTTCGAATGCGGTAGCGCAGCTTGGGAGGGACGAATGTGTACAGCGTTTTCCACATACCAGCCCGGAGGGAACTAGCTGCTTTACCGCCTTTGCGGCGATGGGTGCGACCTATTCTACCGCCGGTGAGAACATCGCCGGAGGCTACAGAACACCGGAATCGGTAGTGGAAGGTTGGATGGGAAGCGAAGGCCACCGAGCTAATATCCTGAATCCCGAGTTCACCAGGATCGGTGTGGGAGTTACTTCTTCCAGTGATAAATACAAGATCTATTGGGCCCAGGCATTTGCGGGTTGATGACAGAATCAGAACATAAAAAAGAGACTGCAACAGTTTGCAGTCTCTTTCATTTTGCTTATTTTTAGAACAGTACTTCAGCTGCTGCTTTGCCGCAGGCGAAAGGTCCGGGCAGAGGAGAGAAGTCTCTCTTGTATCCGAAGTAGTCCTCGGTGAAGACGATGGGGGTTCCGTCGGGATTCTCGAAGGCCTGCTCGGGCTCGAAAGCAACACCAAGGGTCTCGGTGGAAACGATTCTGCAGTCGCCGGCTTTCAGGAAGTCGTAAACGTTGGTGGAGAGCTTGTAGCCTTCCTCGTCAACGACGAGATCGCAGGTCACCTTGTGCTCCTTGTCCACCTTTGCATCGGTTTCCTTGGACATGGGAACAGCGCCGTTGAAGTAAACGTTTCCGCCTGCCCATACGGGAAGCTTGGAGTAGTAACGATCGGTCTTCTTGGAACCCATACCACAGTAGCCCTCAAACATGGTGACCCACTCTTCATAGGTGGGGTATGCTTCGTAAGGATTGGTACCGCAGATCAGGTTGCCGTCGGTCCACTCATCATCCTTAACGGTCTCATGGAAGCCGGCCATAACAGGACGGATGTCCTTCTGCACGAAGATGTTGTTGTAGAATCTCATGTCGCCGTGAAGAACGGTCATGAAGCCTGCAACCTCGGTTCTGTGATGCAGATGGTAAGGAGTGTAGCGGGGAGAAGGCAGGGTGGGTGTACCGTTGTCTACGCCGCGGCTGACAGCTGTGAAGGAGCCTGCGATGAAGTTGTGTACCACTGCAACGCCCTGAGTAGGAAGCTTCAGAGCGAAATCTGACAGCAGAACATTGTTATCAATCAGAGTAGGACCGTGAGAGATCTCAACGAAGATGTCCTCGCCGATGTCAATGTTGTCAGGGGAAATGTTCTCGGGATTGGGAATGGTGTTGTCATGGAACAGGTTCTGGGTCACGCGAGTACCCTGTGCCTGCCAGTCAAGCCACAAGCCTCTGGTGCAGTGATGGAAATGATTTCTGCGGATGATCACATCGATGGCCGCATGCATCTTGATACCGCCGATCTCGGCACCTGCCAGGTTCTGCTTGTTGTTGATATGGTGAATATGGTTGTCCTCGATGATGGAGAAGACACCGCCCAGATGACCTACGATACCGGTCTGGCCGCAGTCGTGGATGTCGCATCTTCTGACGATATGGGAGCCGATGTTTTCCTTGGTCCAACCCTCCAACTGCGCCTGACAGATACAGTCACGCTCGGTCTGGGTGCCGTCCTTGAATTTGGTCAGGGACCACTTATTGTCATTGTTGGGCTGCTTGTATTTGCCGAGAGAGATACCGGAGCACTTGGAGTGAGAGATCTCACAATCTTCGATGATCCAGCCCTTGGACCAGTGAGGGCCTACCATACCTTCCTGATATGCGGTGGGAGGTGCCCACTGAGTAGCTGCCTTGCATACGGTGAAGCCGGAGAGGGTAATGTAGCCGATGCCCTCAGCGGAAGGGTAGAAGCAGTTCTCACGAACTGTGATCTCTACATTCTCTGTGTTGGGGTCAAGACCCTGGAAGTTAGCATAGAGAATGGTCTCGTTGGACTCTTCGTCCTGCTCGGTATACCAGCAGTATACGGAGAAAGCGGAATCCCAGGACTTCTTGTAAACTACGGGAGTGATGACTTTCTCAAGGCTGGTCACCTCGTAGAGGGATTTGTTGTTTAAGAATACCTCACCGGTATGTGCGATGTAGGAAGCATCGAACCAGTCACCGAAGACCAGAGTGGTATAGGGATTGTAGTCGGCGAAAACCTCATTGGGAATGCGGGCTGTCCAGACATTCTCGGCGAAGGGAACCCAGTTCTTCACAGGTTCAGCGCCGGTGATGACTGCACCCTTGAGGGTGGAAGAAGTGTAGGTGATACGAGCCTGCTCGGTACCTGCCTGCTTGGGGTCTACATACTCTCTGTACACACCGGGAGCTACGATGACCTCATCTCCCGCAACAGCGATGGCAGCCGCTTCACTGATGGCCTGGAAGGGGTGGTTCTTGGAACCGTCGCCCTGTCTTCCTGCATTGATATCAACATAATATTTCATTGTCAGAGCCTCCTTTTTTGTGCTTAAGAAACTACCTTCATTTTACCATTATTTGTATGCTGCAACAAATGGTTTTTTTTGACATTTTATTGTGACAATTTGGTGTTTTATGGTATAATATGTAATTAGTCGAAATATGACTATTTTTCGCTGAAAGGTGTAAAGAAATGAAAGAATATGTAATGGGAAACAGTGCCATTGCGCTCGGTGCTCTGGCAGCAGGCGTGAACCTGGTTTCAGGTTATCCGGGCACTCCTTCCTCTGAAATTATCGAGACGATCTCCAAGACCGCTCATGAGGGTGTCCACTTAGAGTGGTCTGTCAATGAGAAGGCTGCTTTGGAGGTTGCAGCCGCTGCGGCATACAGCGGAGCCAGAACCATGGTCACCATGAAGCAGGTAGGCTTGAATGTTGCAAGTGATCCTTTGATGTCCCTGGCGTATGTGGGAGTCAAAGGCGGTATGGTAGTGGTATCTGCGGATGACCCCGGCCCCATCTCTTCCCAGACCGAGCAGGACACCAGAAGATTTGCGGACTTTGCCCGCATTCCCGTGTTTGATCCTTCCTCCGTGGAAGAGGCTTACGAGATGATCCAGGATGCCTTCGCTTACTCCGAGAAGTACAAGACTCCTGTTTTGTTCCGCCCCACCACCAGAGTCAATCATGCGTACGCATCCATCGAGGTGCCTGAGACCACCACTCCCAAGGCTTACGAGGGCTTTGTAAAGGATTCCAAGAAATGGGTCATTTTCCCCAGATTGTCCTATGCGAACCATGGCATGATCGAGAAGAGAAATGTCGAGATCGGTGAGGACTTTTCCTCCTACCGTTTCAATACCGCGGAAGGTGAGCCTTCCGAGAAGGTAGTGGTCGCTTCCGGTATCAGCTACGCATACGCGAAGGAATATCTGAAGAACCATCCTCAGGTTCGTCTGGTGAAGATCGCCACTGCTTTTCCTTTCCCTGAAAGCTTCATACTTGAGAACTTAAAGGGCGCGAAGGAAGTGATCTGCTTAGAAGAGCTGAGTCCTTATATCGAGGAGCAGATCCTGAAGCTGGCAGGCAAGCATCATTTGAATATTACGGTCAAAGGTAAGTTGGATGGCTCCGTTCCTCACAACGGTGAGCTGAGCTCCAATCTGCTGGCTGACATTTTGAGTAACTATCTGGGCACCGAGAAGCCCGAGGGCGGTATCGATTTAAGCGATATGCCTACCCTTCCCGTGAGACCTCCCGTGCTTTGCGCAGGTTGTCCTCACAGAGCCTCCTTCTATGCGGTGAAGGCTGCCATGAAGGGCAAGACGGCTTACTTCTGCGGCGACATCGGCTGCTATACCCTCGGCAACGCAATGCCTCTTGATATGGTGGATACCTGCCTTTGTATGGGCGCAGGCATTACCATGGCTCAGGGACTTCACTGGGTGGAAGAGGATGCAACCACATTTGCTTTCGTAGGTGACTCCACCTTCTTTGCTTCCGGACTGACCGGAGTTGTGAACGCAGTTTACAACCAGGCGGACATGATCCTCTGCGTGTTGGATAATTCCACCACCGCAATGACAGGTCATCAGCCGCATCCCGGCACCGGCCGCAACATGATGGGCAATGTGGTGGACAAGGTAGATATCCGCAAGGTGTTAGCAGGCA
>JAKSRX010000072.1 GCA_024403365.1 Acetatifactor sp.
CGTGACCTCCGCACTACCAATGCGACGCTCTACCGACTGAGCCACAGCAGCATCACGTGACGCTCTCGCAATCACCGTTATTCATTATATCCAAACCATATATATTTGTCAACAACTATTTTAAAATATTTTTGTGCAGAATATATGAACACTATGGTATAATGAACTCGTTCTTATTTTAGCGTACGGAGGATGCAATGAACGGAAAATGTATCATTATCTGCGCCGGTGATCTGACACTTGGGGAAGTACCGGTAGCGGAGGAAGATCTTGTAATAGCGGTTGACGGAGGCTTGAGTTATTGCGGCCTGCTGGGGGTGGAACCGGACCTGATCATCGGAGACTTTGATTCTGTCAGCGATGAGGAAGCACAGGCAGTCAAGGTTCTGGAAGAGGAGATCCCCGACAGGATCCTGAGACTTCCCTGCGAAAAGGACGACACAGACACCATCGCCGCACTGAAGGAAGGCCTGAAAAGGGGCTACCGCGAATTTCGCCTGTATGCGGCCACAGGAGGCCGTTTTGATCATACCTTGGCAAATATTCAATGCCTGCTGTTTTTGAAGAAAAATGAGGCTTGTGGGTACCTTGTGGACGGTGCCGGTATGATGCTTGCCATTCAGAATGAATCAGTATCCTTCCGGGAGACTATGGAAGGCACTTTGTCCCTGTTTTCCATGGTTGCGGAGAGCAAGGGGGTATCAATCGAAGGCATGAAGTATAATCTGCAGGATGCGGTGATCACCAACGATTTCCCCATCGGCATCAGCAATGAATTTGTGGGACAGAAGGCTACCATTACGGTAGAAGATGGCACGCTGGTCTGCATGATCCAGTACGCGTAGGAGAAGAGGAGGTCCCGAGGCCTCTTCCTGTGAAAATGATATGATTGCAAAAAAAGACAGTCTTTCAAGTCTAAAAAAGCTTGAAAAGACTGTTTTTTATTTTGAAAAGTGATTTTTGACAGGTTGGCCTTTCGGAATTGTTGCCAAAAGACTGTGCAATTTCCTAAAAACTTGCTTTTGACAGGCTATGGGTCGACCTGCAGCAAAGTTGGGGCAGGATCATAGGAGTCGCCAGCGCTGCTTCAGAGAAATTGCGGGGTAGAGTGGCGAATCTGTGCTTTCAATACTACACCAGGAAGAATTCCAGGACAAATACTACCAGGCAGCAAAGGATGGATACCGGGAATAGTCCTGCACCGATCCAGGCTGCTACGATGCCTACCAGCAAAGCTGCCAGTCCTGCGATGGGAGACTGGGTGGCATCCATGATAGCCGGGAAGGTCATGACAGCCAGAGTGACATAGGGTACATAGTACAGGAAGGAGCGAAGGAACTTGCTCTTGATCTGCTTACGGATCAGGGTCAGCGGCAGTACGCGGATCGCATAGGAGGTCGCTGCCATAATAGCGATGTAGATGTAAATATTATGCGTCATCACGCACCTCCTGTTCTTCCTCCACGGGGAAGAAAAATGCCGCCAGACCGGCCAGTATCACTGTGAGGATGATGGTTCTGGTGCCGCCGGAGAGATCGCTGATGCGGGGCAATTTTGCGGCTGCAAAACTGCAGGCGAAGCTGATCAGAACGAAAGCACATACCACCTTATTCTGCTTGGAGGGCGGTATGATAATGGCTAAGAACATGCCGAACAGTGCGACACTCAGGGCGCTGACGATCCTTGCGGGAAGGGCGTTGCCTGCGATCACACCAAGGGCTGTACCGATGGACCATCCGGGAATAGCCACCATAAATGCTCCGTAGGAATAAAAGGGATCTAAGAATCCGGGACGGGCTATGGTGATGCCGAAGAGCTCGTCCGTGACATCGTATCCGATCAGAAGTCTGTGGATCAGAGGCGTGTCGGGAGAGAATTTCTGACTCAGGGAACAGCTCATCAGAAGATATCTGGCATTGGCGATCAGAGTCATCAGGAATATTTCAAAATAAGCCGCATTGGCTGCGATAACGGTGAAGCCTGCATATTCGCCTGCGGAAGCGTTATTCAATAAACTGACCAGGAATCCCTGAAATGCGGAGAGACCTGCGTTGCGGGCAGCGACGCCCAGAGAGAAGGAGACTGCGAAATATCCCAGAGCGATGGGGATACCGTCGCGGATACCTTCTTTGATAGCTTGCTTGTGAGAAACCATTTTTATTTCCTTACCATTGAATAACCGCCTTCCCGAAGAATCAGGAGGCGGCATTTATTATTGTTGATATTGATTGGAAGAACGCTTTAATAAGAACTTCACGGCAAATCCGTATTCGTCACAGATATCTCGAACCACATCCTCCGCCGCATCCATCACGTTTTCATTCACGCATATGACGCAGGCTTTCTTGCGGAAAGGAAAGATACCGGATTTGGTGAAGCGAATAAAGTAGGAGATACGATTCTTGAGAAGCATTCTCTCGATCATCTGCTTGCATTCGGGATCTCTCACTTCGCAGAGCTCTATTTCATTGTTCATGGAAAGATTCATGCGTGCCATAGGGTACCTCGCTACTTTTGTTAAGCCTTTCAATACCTGTTCAGTATACCATAAAAGAGGGTGTTTTTGCAATAAAGAAAAGCCATAACCGAAGTTATGGCTTTCATAGCTTTGATGGATCTTATTGCCCTGCGGCAGCAGCGGCGGCTGCGGCGGCAGCCTCTGCATTTCGTCTGTCGATCTCCCATTGCTGTGCCTCCAGGATGGCCTGGTAGTTGGGATCCAGGAAGAAGGTGAAATCGTGCTGACAATGGTTCTGAGTAGCAGGTAAAGTTACTGTCTGAGAACCGTCAGGATTCTCCACGATCATGGTGGAACCACTGGTCAGGGAAGCATCCTCTACAAGAGGAAGAGTGGTGCGTCCGTATACAACGAAGGGACATTCGGAGCTGGCGGGCAGCCAGTCATAGTTACAGATGGCACCTTCATAGTGAACGTTACAGCTTTCCTCGGGAACGGTGCCTTCCGCAAACAGTTCGTTTCTGATGCATCCGTCGCACAGACCGGGAATCGGAAGAAGACCGGACTGTGTACAGATATCTGCTCTGACAAGACCTTCGGGAACAGCAAACTGCTCATTGGGCAGCTCTTCATGAATACGCTTCATGACAGCTCTCCACAGATCCTTGGATACTGCGGATTCATCGTTGGACTTGGAGGTGCTCATGCCGATGCTGTTATCGTATCCTGTCCAAACGGAGCAGGTGTAGTAAGGGGTGTAGCCTGCAAACCATACATCCTTGTAATCACTGGAAGTACCGGTCTTACCTGCGATACCCATCTTCTTGTTGAAGTTGACCTTTGCACCGGTACCGATGGTTACAACGTCTACCATGGCATTGGTCAGAAGATATGCTGTGGTGGACTTCAGTACCTGATGGCTGGAAGGATTGGTGTTGTCAAGGATCACATTTCCGTCGCTGTCCAGAACTCTGTAGTAGAACTTGGGCTCTACGTAGATACCTTGGTTTGCGATAGCAGCGTAAGCTGCATTCAGTTCATATGCGGAAACACCGTAGGTCAGACCGCCCAGAGCGATGGTCTGTCTGACGTCGGTAAATACCTGATTGTTGATGACTGCGCCATCGGTCAGGGTAGTGAAGCCGAAATTGATCAGATAGTCATAACCAAGCTGAGGAGTGATAACAGTCTGGTTCTTAACTGCGATAACGTTCATGGACTGCTCGATAGCCTTACGGATGGAGTTGATTCCGCGGTAGCCGGTCTTATACCAGTTATTTACGGGAGTACCGGTATCGTAGTTGAAAGGAGCATCCAGGTAAACACTTGCCAGGGTCAGGCCTGCGCTGTCCAGTGCGGGAGCGAAGGAAGCCAGAACCTTGAAGGTGGAACCGGGAGAACGGTTAGCGCTGGTAGCACGGTTCAAAGTACGACGACCTTCCTTGACACCGCGTCCGCCTACGATCGCTTTGACGTAGCCGGTAGACTGATCTTCAACCACCAGAGCGATCTGGGGCTGAGGGACCAGGGTGATGTTTTCATCACTGTTTTCTTCTGTTTCTTCCACACCGAGTTCGGCAAACATTGCCTGACGGTACAGATCGATACCTTCGTAGGCTGCCTCGGGAGAGGAGAAGATCAGGTTGAACTTCTTGTCCTTGTTTGCCTTATACCAGGCGGTCATATTTTCTTTGCTGTAGTTGTGAGCTTCTTTGTTGTCATCATAAATGGTCAGGGCATAATCCAGAAGCCAGTTGACCTTGGCAGGGTAGTTGTCAGGGTTAGAAGTCTCCTCGTCACAGATGGCCTGGATCGCGGGATCCTGAGTGGATTCGATACGAAGACCGCCGGAGGTAAGCAGCTTCTGGGCGGTAGCTTCTGAGTAGCCTGCTTTCTCTACCAGATCACGTTTGACCTGATCATACAGGGCATCGGAGAAGTAGGAACCGGAGGTGGCAACGGTGCTTTCACGGTAATCGATATCGAAAAGACCGATCCTCTCGTAAACAGCCTCGGTGTCAGCCATTGCCTCATCGTATTCCGCCTCGGAGATAAAGCCCAGACGCTTCATATATTCCAGACATTTCTCGCGACGCTCCGCATTCTTTTCGGGGTGTCGGATGGGGTTGTAACCGGAAGGGTTCTGGGTGATACATGCGATAACAGCTGCCTCGGAGATGGTAAGTTCCTTGGCGGATTTACCGAAGTAACGCTTACTTGCGGCCTCAACACCCAGAGTGTTCTGACCTAAGTTGATCGCATTCATGTACTCCAACAGGATCTGGTCCTTGGTGTAGTACTTGGTGATCTCCTGTGCCAGATACTGCTCCTGGAGCTTACGCTTGATCTTCTTGATCTTGTTGTTGCCCTCGGAGGTCCACTCGGTGAAGACGGTATTTTTCAGAAGCTGCTGGGTAATGGTACTTGCACCCTGTGCTTCTTCACCGCGGGAGGTAATGAATTCATATGCGGCACGAACCATGCCTCGGTAGTCGATACCGTTATGCTCATAGAAACGCTCATCCTCGATAGCCACGAATGCCTTGCCCAGATAATCGGGTAATTCGTCCATGGATTCGATTCTCAAACGGTTGGAATTGGCACTTACATACTGATCCACTTCTTCGCCGGCACTGTTGTAGACCACGGTAGCCTGATTGGTCGCCACTACATCGCCCAGACGAATGGAGGGAGTGCAGGAGAGGATGCCCTTAAACACACCGATTCCCGCAGCCACACCGCAGATACATAGCCCTATCATTGCTATGAGTAACAGCAATACCAGGGTCAAAAAGAGTTTGTGCTCTATTTTTTCACCTTTGGCATTCAGCGCTTTTTGCTTCGCTTTGATGCCTTTTTTGCTATAGTTCATTTGTTTCGCCTTTCTTAAACTTAGGAACATTCTGTACCTAATTATAGTAATTATACCAAAACTGCCTGTCTAAATAAAGAAATTCTTGTATTCTTAATAATTTTAATAATTCTTTCACAACTTGTAAAAATTATGTTACTATTATTTCAGGTAAAAAAAGCTGGACGAATAAGAGGAACCGGTGCATGAGCGATAGTGCGAATTTGTCTTACAGAGTAATGCTCTCGGGCGGAGAAGGCCTGTATGAGGAGAAAAAATCACGATTCATAGCCACAGTCAGAAGAGTGGAATCCGAGGAGGAGGCCACTGCTTTTATTGAGGAGATGAAGAAAAAATACTGGGATGCGAGACACAATTGCTCCGCTTTTGTCATCGGTGCCAGAGGAGAACTGACCCGCTGCAGCGACGACGGGGAACCTTCCGGAACAGCGGGACGTCCCATGCTGGAAGTGCTGACAGGCTCCGGGATCCGCAACGTGGCGGTGGTGGTGACCAGATACTTCGGCGGTGTGCTTTTGGGCACGGGAGGACTGGTGCGCGCTTATACCCAGGCGGTGCAGGACGGACTGAAAAACAGCGTCATCGGCAGGATGCGTCCCGGGGTGGAATATCGCATCAGTACAGATTACAACGGCATCGGCAAGATCCTTTATCTGCTGGGGAATGCAGGGATCGAACCCCTGTCCAGTGACTACACGGACAAGGTGGAACTGGTGATCCTGATCCCCACCGAGAAGGCGGAGGGCCTCCTAAAAGAGATGGTGGAAATTACCAGCGGCCGGGTGGAGTTTACCAAGAACAAAGAGTACTATTTCGTTGACAAAGAGTCCTCCGAAGACTAATATTATATTGGGTTTCTTTTGACGATTACATGCATTTTGAAAGGTGGTGGTTTATTTATGAAGAGCAAAGAAATAAGTTCTGACAACCCTCTTCCGGGTCGAAGTTGCACTAAATTAAATAAATCGCATAAGGAGAAATGCTATGGAATGG
Organism: Acetatifactor sp.; assembly: GCA_024403365.1. GTDB lineage: Bacteria > Bacillota > Clostridia > Lachnospirales > Lachnospiraceae > Acetatifactor. Next base: position 6,324 of record JAKSRX010000072.1, read on the forward strand.
AAAGAATTAGAGGAGCTTCGAGAGCTTCTTGACACCAAGCAGTACACTAAGCTCCGCCAGTTTCTGGCAGAGCTGAATGATGCGGACATTGCGGCCCTGATGGAGGAACTGGAAGAGGAAGATATCCTGAAGGTTTATCGTATCCTTCCCAAGAATCTGGCTGCGGATGTCTTCTCTTATCTGGAAGTAGACAGCCAGCAGGCCATCATCGAGTCCCTGTCTGTCAAGGAAGCGGCGAACGTCATCGATAACCTGATGGCCGACGACGCGGTTGACTTCCTGGAAGAAATGCCTGCCAATGTAGTAGAGAAATTGCTGGCAAACGCTAAGCCCGATACCAGACAGGCTATCAATCATCTGCTTCGCTACCCTGAGGATTCCGCGGGTAGTATCATGACGGTGGAATATGTATCCTTTAAGGAGAGCTTCACCGTGGCACAGGCCATCGATCACATCAAAACCGTTGGTCTGGACAGCGAGACCATCAACATCTGTTACGTGCTGGATGCACAGCGCAAACTGTTGGGTACCGTTGCACTTCGTTATCTTTTGCTCAGTGATCCCGATGAGATCATCGGTGACCTGATGCATGAAAATATCATTTCCATCAATACCCTGATGGACCAGGAGCAGGTAGCTGCTCAGTTCAAAAAATATGACTTTACCGCCATGCCTGTTGTGGACAACGAGGATCGTCTCGTGGGAATCATCACTGTCGATGATATCGTGGATATCATGGAAGAAGAGACCACAGAGGATATGGAAAAGATGGCGGCTATCGTCCCCAGTGACAAGTCTTACATGAGGACCAGCGTCTTCGAGACCTACAAGAAGAGAATTCCCTGGCTGTTGCTTCTGATGGTTTCCGCTACCTTTACCGGAGCGATCATCAGTTCCTTCCAGGAAGCCTTGAGTGTCTATGTGGCATTGACAGCCTTTATCCCCATGCTGATGGATACCGGCGGTAATGCAGGCGGACAGGCCAGCGTGACCATCATCCGTGGACTTTCCCTGGGTGAGATCGAGTACCCGGATGTGCCCAGAGTCATCTGGAAGGAAGTCAGAGTTGCCATTCTCTGCGGAGCGACCCTGGCAGCTGCTAACTTCGCTAAATTAATGATATTCGACCGTGTGGGCGTATGGGTCGCATTGGTCGTATGTCTTACCCTGATCGCCGCAGTCCTGATGGCTATGCTGGTAGGTTGTATCCTGCCTGTGGGAGCCAAGAGGATCGGCTTTGACCCCGCCGTAATGGCGAGCCCCTTCATTACTACCATCGTGGACGCCCTGTCCCTGTTGGTATATTTCAGAATTGCTACTATGGTGCTTCACATTTAAAACAGGAGAAGAACTTCGTGGAAGAGAATAACACCTTTTGTTTTACCGAGATCAGTGAACTGAATCCGAAGTTCCTTTTCACCTGGAAAGGAACCAGAGACAAGCTGACCTTTGAGGAGCCTTTTCACAGCCATGATTATGTTGAGATGGCATTCGTGCTCTCCGGAGAAGGTAAGTATCGTTTTGATGAGGGCATTTTCCCTGTCAAAGAGGGTGATCTGCTGATCTTCAATCCCGGTGTCAAACATCAGTGTATCGTAAATCCCGAAGTAGAAGTGGCTACCACAGAATTTTTCGTGGGAGCTTATGATATCAAGATCGACGGACTCCCCGCCAATACCATTCCGGTACCCGGCGGCGGACACATCATGCATACCAGCGGTGAACTTCGCCAGAAGCTTTTCAAACTCTGCTCCTCTATGGAGACGGAGAAAGCGGGACGCATGCCCGGAAGATATTTCATGCTGCAGTCTTATCTGATGCAGATGATCCTGCTGATCCTGCGTGATCAGTGCGCACCTTTGGAGAAGGCAAAGGGTTATGCTTTCGAATCCGTCAACAAGAAGTATGTAGTAGAGCAGATGCTGAGCTATTTCGAGGATCATTACAGCGAGAAGATCTCTCTGGACCAGATCGCAGAAAATATGTACTTAAGTCCCTTCTATATCTCTAAGATCTTCAAGAGTGAGACGGGAGATACCCCCATTCGTCATCTGATCAACATTCGCCTGGAGAAGGCGAAGGAACTTCTGGAGAACGGTTACGAGGGCAATATTCAGGAGGTGGCAACATCCGTAGGTTACGATGATGCATACCACTTCAGCAAACTTTTCAAAAAACATTTCGGAATCTCACCTTCCCAGGCGAGAAAGAAGGAAGTTTAAATACTAATTTTGGAGGCAAGATATGCGTTATTTTTTCGAGTCTAAGATCGAAAAGCAGGAAGAAGGATACATGATCCATGTTCCTTTTAATGTATGGGAGGTCGTAAAGCAGCGTGACATCATTCCCGGAGAATTGATCCTGGATAACAAGATGATCTCCTGCGAACTGCTTCCTCTGGAGAAGGGTAATTATCAGATCCGTATCTCCGACGAGGACGCTCAGAGCTTCGAGCTGGGTGTGGTTCACAAGATCCTGCTGCACATTCCCAGAACTCTGATCGTAATGGATCAGAACAGCCCTTATGATTTCGATCATCCTGTCCGTAAGATCGACAGTATGGAAGTTATCATCCAGCCTGAGGACGGACTTTGCGGCCAGGCCTGCGTGGCAATGGTTGCAGGTGTTACCATCGCTGAAGTCATCAGCATCATGGACTGCCGTGAGTGGCAGGCAACCATGGGACGTGTGATCTCTGCACTGAACTATTACGGAATCGACCACAGAGATGTCATCGTTTACACAGAGGGTAAGCCCGCAGTACTTCCTAAGTGCTGTATCATGATGGAGAAGATGGGCCGTTACTGCCACTACCTGGTTCACTTCGACGGCAAATTCTACGATTCCAACCTTGGCGTTTTGAAAGAGTATGATATGTCCAAGTTGTTGGGATACCTTGAGATCAAGTGCTAAGATACTTAAAAATGATAGAAGAACCTGCCCGAATAGGACGGGTTCTTTACTTTCTAAAATAAGTATTAAATCCCGTCTGCGGGAGCAAAGTGTGAAAAGTCGAGCAAATACGAGAAAAGCGGAGAAAACAAGAGATAATTAGACCTGAATATCTCTGAATATGCTTGTAAATCAATGCATATAAAACTAATATAGGTCTATCGGTTAGCACTCAAACGTTAAGAGTGCTAATACAGTCCAAGAGACAGTAATAGGAGGCAATAACATGAAATTAGTACCCTTTGGTGACAGAGTTGTATTGAAGCAGATGGTTGCAGAGGAGACCACCAAGTCCGGTATCATCCTTGCGACCCAGAATAAAGAGAAGCCCCAGCAGGCTGAAGTCATCGCTGTAGGCCCCGGCGGAATGGTTGACGGTAAGGAAGTCAAGATGGAAGTCAAGGTCGGCGATCAGGTCATCTATGCTAAGTATGCAGGAACAGAAGTAAAACTGGGCGATGAAGAGTTCATCGTTGTAAAGCAGTCTGACATTCTGTGCAGCATTCAGTAAAATATCGGAGGTAGAAAACAATGGCAAAAGAGATCAAATACGGAGCTGATGCCCGTGCCGCTTTGGAGGCAGGTGTCAATCAGCTTGCGAATACCGTAAGAGTGACCCTTGGACCTAAGGGTAGAAACGTAGTACTGGACAAATCCTTCGGCGCACCCCTCATCACAAATGACGGTGTTACCATCGCGAAGGAGATCGAACTGGAAGATGCATTCGAGAACATGGGTGCACAGTTGGTTAAGGAAGTTGCAACCAAGACCAATGATGTAGCAGGTGATGGTACCACCACAGCTACCGTTCTTGCACAGGCAATGATCAATGCAGGTATGAAGAACCTGGCAGCAGGCGCTAACCCCATCATCCTGAGAAAGGGTATGAAGAAGGCTACCGACTGTGCTGTAGCTGCCATCACCAGCATGAGCCAGAAGGTAAACGGCAAGGAGCATATTGCAAGAGTAGCAGCTATTTCCGCAGGTGACGAGGAAGTAGGAAGCCTGGTTGCAGATGCAATGGAGAAGGTCAGCGGAGACGGTGTTATCACCATCGAAGAGTCCAAGACCATGCAGACCGAGCTGGATCTGGTAGAAGGTATGCAGTTTGACAGAGGTTACATCTCCGCATACATGGCAACCGATATGGACAAGATGGAGGCTACTCTCGACAGCCCTTACATCCTGATCACCGATAAGAAGATCTCCAACATTCAGGAGATCCTGCCTCTGCTTGAGCAGATCGTTCAGTCCGGCGCAAAGCTTCTGATCATCGCTGAGGATGTAGAAGGCGAAGCTCTCACCACCCTGATCGTAAATAAGCTCCGCGGTACCTTCAATGTAGTTGCAGTGAAGGCTCCCGGCTACGGCGACAGAAGAAAGGCTATGCTGCAGGATATCGCTATCCTTACCGGCGGTACCGTGATCAGCTCCGAGCTTGGTTATG
>JAKSRX010000073.1 GCA_024403365.1 Acetatifactor sp.
GCATTCATTCTGGCTCCCAGCTCGGAGCTTACCTTCTTGATCTTCCTTAAATTGACGATCATCGCCTTGGAACATCTGGCGAAGTAGGGATAGGACATCTCCTCGATCTCATAGAGGCGGTGTTTTGTCTCGTAACAGTCGTCCTTTGTGTAGACGAAGGTCTTCTTGTCCACGGACTCAAAGTAATAGATGGCACTTAACTTGCAAAGCACGGTGGCTCCGTCCTTGATCACGGAGATGCCTGCGGCACTGCCTTCCAACAGTTCCATGGCTGTCTTGATCTCTCCCGTGCACTCTACTGCCTTGATCAGTGCGCATTCTTCCGATCTGTCATTTACTTTTTCAAACTTTACCTGCAAGAATGCTCACCTCTCTTTCCTGTGGATCATGATACGACCTGTTTGCAGGGAATGTCTACCTCACTACTAGGGTGTCTGTCCCAGGTCCTGTGCCTGGAACTGATCATAAAGATCGTCGATCTTGCTAGCCAGGGTGAAAATACCCATCTTGGCATACTTGCTGTCCTTCATCTCACCACTGCAGATAGCTACTACGTTTCCGTAGGCATCAAAGATGGCTGAGCCGCTCTGTCCGCTGGTAAGCGGAGGATCTGTTGCGAAGTAAGAAGCGGAATTAATGTAGCCAAAGTAGCCTGCGTAGTATTTTACGATGTCGGAAGACTTATCCAACACCTTACACTGTCTGTCGTAGTCATCGGAGGATTTCTTTGCGTAGATGTTACCGCTGTAGATAATGTCACCGGGCTTTACTTTTTCAATGGCAGCCTCATCGAAAGTCACTTCCTTCAGTTTCAAAAGGGTCTCATAAGGCAGCGCAGAGGTGGGGAAGCGATACATTGCATAGTCGCCCACAGTATCTCTGAAATTACCGCCCAGGATATACTCCTCTAAGGATACCTTGATGGAGGATCTGTCGAAAAAGGTCACCTTGGCACGCTTTACGTTGCTGCTCTTATCGATGCAGTGGCCGGCGGTGCCGATGTAGACGTAGTCGGGATCGATCTTATAAACGAAGCCGGAGAATCTGACACTCCAATCGCTGTAGTTCTCACGATACAGCATTACATTGATGTTGGTGGGCTCGGTGAGCTTATCCAGCGCATCAAAGTCGGGCGCAGTCAAAAGGTCATAATGGAAATAGTTGTTCTTACCCAGCACGCTGACTACAGGGAAGCCCTCGGTGCTTAAGCTGAACATCGGATTGATCAGGGTCTTATCGGGTTTCTCCATCTCCGGTACGAAAGCAGGGTGTACGGCAGGAGCCAGTTTGCTCTTGAATGCCTTGGCACCCTCCACATCGGAGCTGTCGGGAGCAGTGAGTTCCTCCTGAGGGAACAGTAAGTTGTATACCGCGCCTTTGTCATTGGCGCCACAGCCGCACAGCAAAAGAGACGCTGTCACAGCCAGAAGAAAAGCTCTAAAATAGTGTTTTTTCATATGCGTATCTTCCTCACCAAATTAAAAAGGATGCTTGCTCATGTACTCTTTCTCGATCTGCATCTTGCGGTTGTAAAGGTCTGTGTACTGAAGCAGGCTTGCCTTGTCGAGGTTGAAGATATCCTGATTCAGGTAAAGGGAATACTGCACGTAGAGCTGTGCATACTCTTTGTTGCTCTTACGCAGTTCGGAAACCATCTCGTTGTACTTGTTGCACATGGTCTCTGCCAGCTTCTCCTCGTCGGATAAAGCATTCCATCTGAGTTCTTCTCCCATCCTCTCCGCATCTCTGGTTGCATAAATAAGTGCCAGTTCATCGGTAGCGGTCTTTAGATCCTTCTGGGTATCGGACAATTCGGTTTTCCAGGTCTTCTCCTCATCAAGGATCCTTGCGTGAGCCTTATCATAGTCTGCCTTTACTGTCTCGTATGCAGCTTTGCTGTCTGCCACAGCATCCTTATAAGCAGTGCTCACGAAGTAAGTACCCACACCGATACCGATCAATAATACGGTAATAACGGAAATGTAGATAATATGCAGTTTCTTGTTTCCGGACTTCTTGGTTCCGGTCTCTTCAGTTACGGTGTATTCGCTCATAGTAACATCCTCCTCTGTTTAGGGATAGTATAATCATGTTTGTGTCTGACAACAATAAACTGTCAGTTTCAAATATTACTGCTCCTTAAGACATGCCACCAATGCATCATAAAAGAGGGGATACTCTTTCTTCAGTCTGACGGGAAGTCCCTGCTTATTTAAGAAGCAATGCTCTGAGCAGGACTCACAGACTGTCTTGCCCTCTGCGTTCTTCATCGTATACTGCAGTTTCAGTTTCACGCCCTTAAACTCAATGACTGCTACTTCTATATCTACTGCATCCATAAAGGTTGTCGTCTGCATATATTTACATTCGATACCGATGACGGGAGAAATAATACCTTCTTCCTCAAGTTTTGCATAGCTCCAGCCGATCTGGGACAGGAAATCGATTCTGGCTTCTTCCATCCAGCGAATGTAGTTGGAATGATGGGTGATACCCATCTTATCAGTTTCATAATACTGTACAATGTGTCGATACATGTTTTCCCTCGCATGCTTTACTTATTTGTCAGTTCTTTTACTCCAAACACTTCTGTTAAGAAGGTTTCATACCCGAGTTTCTCGTACCATCTTGCCACACCTGTGTAGAAAATGAAAGAGATATCCATATTTTTTTCTTTCAAATACCCGGTCACGTTGGCGATCATTTCCAGAGCGACCCCTTTATTTCTAAACTTCGGTACGGTTCCCACACAACCAGGCATACCTACTTTGCCATAGGCATCGGTCAGATAATTCTGGGCATTCAGATCCACCTGGCAGAAGCTTGCGATCTCTCCGTTCACTCTTCCCACATAGATATTCGAAGGGTTGGTATAATACTGTACCCAGCTTTCATCTACCGCGGCGACTGCTGCCCGGATCTCTTCCATATCTCCCTGAAACCATCCGTACTCTGCGATCTCGTGACCGTGAAGGACATAGTCGCCCTTGGGGAAGTCCTTCAGACGGATCAGCATCTCTTCGCAACCGCCTACCGACTTGTATCCGTTCTTCTCAAAGAATCCCCAACTTTCTTCCACCGCTCCGATAAACATTTTGGAAGACACGCCGCCGGTAAGGCACTTTTCATATCCCTTGGATGCTAAGTTTTCCTCTATATCTGCCAGAAGCTTCGTTCCGATCCCCTTTCGCTGCATCTGCGGTGCCACACACAGCAATCTGATGGCGTAGTCATCCACAATGGCAAAGCCTGCCACCTGACCGTTCTCCTCGAAGTCGAAATACGTACTTTTCTCTTTCTCAAGCAGGGAACAGAATCTCTCGTGGCTCATATGAAATTGGGGAAAGCACAGATTAAAAATTTCGCTGTATTCTTTTTTCAACGCGTTTTCTCCTTCTCTATTCGTAGACAGCCTCGATGGTACATTTCTTCGTGGGCTGTATTGTAATGGTCTCTCCGTTCTCTTTCAGGATATTTCCTCCGGATACCTTCCAGTTTACAAACTTGCATCCGTCCTTGGGCTGTGCCTGCAGAGTGATCGGGTACTCCGCAAAGTAATCTCCGCTAAACGTCTCATTATCCAGGGACATCAGGTCAAGATCCGTCTGATTCAATCTAACAGAGCCTTTTCCGGTATCAGATACCGTTATGGTGACCTTCACGGGCTTACCTACACGGAAGGCACTCTTCATCAGATCCGGGAACGCCTGATATCTGCCGTTAAAGTAGATCTTCACTTCATTCAGTTTCTGCTCGAAATACTTGCTGGGTTCATTCCATTTGACTACCCAGTCCGGCCCGTAACGATAGAAGGAATCCCCGGCCAAACGCTGATAGTCCGGTGCGATCTTATCGAATACCTCACTAAATCGTTTCTGGCTGAAATTATAGTTTCTCAGATCACAGAGCGTCAATACAAGAGCCTCACGGAACTGATCATTCCGATACAAGGACTCAAAGATATTGATAAGCGGGTAATCCGTGCCGTATTTGGAAGGACTGCCTGACATGGAATCCAGTTTGTCAGAGATGGTGTCCACATCGAATCCGGCGCCTCCGTCGTAGATACCGGAGGAATACTCGGTATCATAGAGAAGAAAACGCCACTTTCCATCCGACCAGGGTGTTGCACCGTCTGCCTCGCGAACACGCCAAACGCTCCAGTTGTTGTCTTCAAACAGAGAATCATGGTTGTCCACATAGAGGCTCAGTGCCACATAATCCAAGAAGCCCGGCAGATCGATCATCTCTGCCGCCTGGGCATAGTAGATATCCTTGCTCATATCGTGGGAGGTCACAAAATCGTACAGTTCCTCGTAGAGGGCGATATCCTCATCCTCGCCTTCATCGATCTCTCCCCTTTTCACGATCACTACATTGTCCTTATCTACGCCATAGTTGGTCTCAATGTAGTTGTCGGTATAATCCTCGGTGATCGCATAGAGACCCCAGTACTCACCATCCAGGAATACGACGCAAGGCGTAGACTGTAGGGTGTCAAAATGGCGGTCGCTAGCTAATGTCTGGATCAGGGGATCTCGGAGTTTGCCGAAATTATTGTCATTTCCTCCGTTTCGAAGCACGATGGTCTTGTATTTCGTGATCTCTTCGGAACCGTCACTTTTCATGTTACCGGGAATCAGTTCTGCTTTGATGTTCTTGGTGCCATATTCCTCTCTGGCATACAGTCGTAAGCTCTTCTGGACGTAGGTTCTGGTACTTCCGCCCTTGGTACGAAGCCCCATGTCGGCGGAAAGGTTGTTACCGTCTGCAGGCATATACTCGAAAGCGACAGGTCTCTCCCACTCTTTTCCTCTGTTGGAGAAATTGCCCTGCACCTCCCAGTCGGGTCTCGCGGCATTCATCGGATCCTCATCCAGCCACTCTTTATATCTGTTTCCCAGGATCAGAATACCGGTTTCTTCGTTGAACAGGTTATCCGGATCTGTGATCAGGGAAATAACGGGCACCTTGCCGTACAGTTTCTTTCGGTTCTGTCCGATGATAAAAGTCCCGTTGGTAATATCTGAACAGGTACCGTCTTCGAAGTAGACGATCGCTCTGATGATATTTCCCTTTACGATCCGTTCTATGGGAACATAATCGCTTTCCACGTTATAGTCCGTTCTCGCCGCGTAGATCTCGGGATTTCCGGTTCTATCTGTCAACGTGATCGGGCCTTCATACTTTTTAGAATGACTGTTGGGGATCGTTCCGTCTGTGGTGTAGTAGATCGCACTATACTCCACGGGGCAATACATCTCCAGGTCAAACTCCTCATAGAAGCCACTCTGCCTGTTAAAGTATACTTTGGCTTCCTCTGCATTCTCTCGGGGGTCTACGATCACCATTACGGTCTCTTCTTCCTCTTCCGACTCGACCTGCTTGGTACTGCCGCAAGATACCAACAGCATGCTGCATAGCAATAGCAGGATCATATTCCACTTATATTTACTAATCATTCATTACTCCTTCTTGTGATCGTTATACGAAAAGGACGAAAAACAACCTGTTTTTCGTCCTAGATCTCATATATGTATCCTCATTATTCCTTCATGAACAGATGCTTCTGTTCTTCAGACAATTTAGCCTGGTTTGCCTGCACTCTCTGCTGCTCCGCTTCTTTTTTCCAGAGGAATCGGATCCTGTACTCAATTCCGTATCGGATCTTTTTAAAGTTCTCGATATGTCGGTAGCAAACGATCAGGACTACAGGTAAGAAGATCAGTGAGAACAGAATTCCTTTCTGCACACCGACCAGGATCATAAACATAATGGAACCGCTGGTAGGTATCAGGCAGATATAGTCGATGATCAGAATGATCACGACCTCTATCAGCAAAAGGATCAGAAACCATTTCAGATCATATGCCATTGCCATTCCGCCAAGCGCAGCCAGACCTTTTCCGCCCTTGAACTTTAAGTAGATCGGGAAGATATGCCCCAGCACACAGCAGGCACCGGCAATGATGACTGCATGGGGGAAATCAGGGAACAATGCGCCGCAAAGTTTTACGGCTGTAAAGGCCTTAAAAATATCAAAAAGTGCACAGATGACTCCTGCTTTCTTCCCCATGACAATGGTCGCATTGGAGGCCCCGGGATTACCGGTTCCCTTGCTTCTGATGTCAAAGCCCTTCAGTTTCGCCATGAAAAAGGCCATATTGATTCCGCCGATGAAATATGCGACAAGTGCACAGATCACTGCTTTTCCGATGATTTCTGCCACGGTCCACTCTCCTTATCTTATGTTCTTTCCTTTTCTCTGTCGCTTATTGATATACATCTGATCATCTGCCAGCTTCTCGATCATCTTCAAATCACTGATCTCGGAAATCTTTGCTACCGCACGTCCCACGCTGACACCTACGGTATACTCCTTATCTGCCAGCAGCGGCATGGTTTTCAGATATGCGTGCAGTTTCGCGGATATCTTCTCAGCAGTAGGTTCCTGATCATCTTCCGTGAAAAGAGCCACCACGAACTCGTCTCCGCCGAATCTCGCACTGATGCAAGGCTGTGCAAAACAATCCTTGATCGCCCTTGCTACGGCTTTAATGGCGTTGTCGCCTTCCATATGGCCGTAATTATCATTGATATGCTTCATACCATCCATATCAATGGAAACGATCTGCAGATAACCGTTCTTAATATCATCTCTTTTGATGTATTCTTCCATATCCTGATAATAACCGTGTCTGTTGTTTAATCCGGTCAGGGTATCACGAACGTATATCTCGGACATACGGTCATACATCTCGCTTAGCTTCTGATTTGCTAGCTTCAGTCTCTTATTTCTCAGGATACTCTCTGTAACATAGGTAAATCTTTCTACCATCTGAGCTAAGAGTCTCATCTCGTTGGATCTGTAGTTTGCTGTCTTGATCACGTTGTATCCGTATATCCTGTCCGCACAATGGATCAGTCTCATACAGAAGATCTCGCCGGGAGCTGCCTTCTCGATGACAGCATCCAGATCCGGAAGAACCTTCTCTACAGAGAACGCATCATACTTGTCCTCAGGTAATAAACCGTAGTTCAAGTGAACACGCAGTTTGTCCAGAGGTTCTGTATAATCCGTCATGACCTCCAGATCATCTCTGACACAGTAAACGCCGTAATACTCGGGAAGTAATTCCAATGCGCCGATCATATGTGTCGCGATCTCGGAGATACTACAACTGTCGATCAGATCTACCTCCATCGTGTTCATCATGTGTTCCACCCAGGCAATATGCCTGGAATTATCGATCAGATTTGCAATGACTCGACGGTCTTCCATATCATTGTGGAATCCGCAGCCACAGCTTTCCTTTGCATCAAATTGCAAGGGAATCAGGTAATCCCTAGTGGTATCCTTTCCCTCTATCGAATCAAAAATAAACTTTGCCAAAATGTCCAGCTTGGGTTCACAGGTTGAGATGGTAGGCAGATTGTACTTACCATCCTCAATACCGTCAAATCCTGTCACCAGTATGTCTTCCGGAACTCTATATCCTCTTCGCGCAAGCACTCGTGTCGCGATGATCGCCATGGAATCATTTGCACAGCAGATCGCCTCCGGCGTGGGCAGATCACTGTCCAAGACTTTTTCAAGTGCTATGGTCGCAGGAGTCTCCCAGAAATCACCATACCCGATCTGTTCCTCAACATAAGGGATCCCATGCGTCTCCATCTGCTCTCTGTACATCGCGATTCGGTCATCGGAATATTTGTTATTCCTCATACCTGCCAGCATAAATATATTTCTGCAGTGATGGTGCTCAATGATATGCTTAACACTCTCCGCAAATCCCTGCTTGTAGTCCGGATTGATAGTGATCACTCCGTCCTCAGATGTGATGCCTGCAGACTCGCAATCATATGCAAATATAGGGATATTCTTTCTCTTTCCCATCTCGATCACCTGATGGATCATTTCCGGATTCCCGATCGACTGCACATGGATGAAAAATGCGACAAACTCCATATTTTCGGCCAGCGCATACAACTGGGAAGTCAGAGGCGTTGTTTGGTCCGCGTCAAACTTATCATAGGTTCCCGAAAAAAGAACCAGATGATACCCCCTATTTGCTGCTGCCTTATTCAATTTTCTGTACAGATTACTCTGCACTCTTGATGAAATCTCTGTTGCAAATATACCTATCAGCTTTTTCACAGTATACCCACCTTTTATACATACCCCATAGTATTCTCAGTATACCACAAAATCTCGGTTTTCACCAGCAAAACCGCTTCCCCCATGATATCTTCTTAGGCTTTCTCCAGTCTGTCCTCTTCCGTGATCTTTCTGATGACTTTACAGGGATTGCCCGCAGCAACCACACCTGCAGGAATATCTCTGATCACTACACTTCCGGCGCCGATCACTGACCCAGCGCCAATGGTGACACCACCGCAAACGGTTGCATTCGCACCGATCCATACATTATCCTCCAATGTGATAGGAGCAGATGTTCCGATGCCTCGAACTCTTTCCTCTCCGATAAGGGAATGTCCTGAACAAGCCAGACATACGCCGGGTGCAATAAATGCTCCTGCCCCGATATGAATCGGTGAGGTATCTAACATAACAACGTTATAGTTGATCACAGCCAACCCGTGGAAGTGAATGTTAAAGCCATAATCACATTTAAATCCCGCACCGGGAAATGCTAACGGATGGTATGTCCCAAACAGATCTTTTAAGATCTCCGTTCTTCTCTCTCTGTCATCTTCCCCCAACGTTTCCAGTTCTTTCGTTAAAAGCATTGCCTTTCTCTTCAGATGTCCGGGCATTTCCATGAAATGACTTACATAAGGTTCGTCCTTTTTCATGATCTCCTCAAAGTCTGCCATAGTTTTTATCTCCTCTTCTCGATCAGTCTTTCTATTGCTCAATGTACTCTTTATAGTACTGTGCGAATCTTTCTGCAATCGGTTTGAATCTCTCGCACTCTTCCGGATCATCCGAGAAAGCGCTCATACGCTTTCCGCTCTCATACTCGATGTAGAACTCATAATACTGTGGCGTATTATCATAATCGAAATTGCCGGGGAAAATACTGCCATTCTGATATCGAATCAATTCGGTCTCTTCGACGATTTTTTGCAGTGCTATGTAATGTTCTTCTGCCAACGGAACCTCTGTTTCAATGCAATAATACTTCACATCTCCGGATACGTATTCCAGACTGAATCTGGTCATCATGGATTCTTCCTTCGGAGGAAGCAGGTCATTGATTCCGTGAGCGCCGAACTCCTTGGCGAAAAGATCCAGCACTGCGCTTGTCCATGCCGCATTCGGGTCGCCGTCCATGGAGAAATACAGTTTCTCACCGGAAGCATACTCAGCGCTCAACCAATATGGCCCGTATTCCTCAGGGAGTCCATAGGTCTGTTTGTCGATTCCATTGAGGCTTATCAAATCATACTCTCTGATCACCTGCTGCAGTTTTGCCGCAAATGTCCCATCAGTCTCACATTTCAGTACGTCATCATACCCTTCTGCTATAACATACACATCGCCTTCCGATTTTTTTAGTTTAAATCTGTAACCACGTTCCTTTTCATATACGAAGTCACTGTTACGGAAGAAATCCGTCTCAAAAGAGATCAATTCATCAGATCTGATCTCCTTCGCTGCATCAGGATCCGTATTATCCTTCTTTCCACCGGTTATGATATCCTCCGTGGGTGGATCGATCGGTTTCTGCTTGCATCCTGTCAACAGAGCTGCCGCTCCGATACAAATTATCACAATGATCACCAGGAATATCTTCATCACTCTTGATTCCCTTCCTCTGACTTTTCTACCTTTTCGGCGGTTTTGATATATTTTTCTACGATTCTGTGAAGTTCAGCCAGTTTATTGGCATACCTAGCAGGATAGATCTGAGAAGAAAAGGAGATGTCATTTTCATCAAACTTAAAATGGTAACCTTTGCTTTCTCCATCGGCTACAAACACATTTGTAAACTTCTTCCTGTTCCAGAAATTCATATGGAATTTGCGGACAACTGCTTCCAGTTCATCAAGCACTGCAGGATCAGCCAGATATTCCGTTACCGTGGGTTCCTGTGAGTGCCATTCAGCTGATTCAATACGAATCAGCGCATGATCTCCATTTCTGGTCACACTTTCCGTATTATACCCACCTGTCATGCCCCCACCGGAACTACAGCTATACGAATTAAGATGCTGACCACGAATGCTTACATAATGTCTAAACATTGCGATACCTCCCACGATTGCAAACAAGATCACTACTGTGGCTACAATAATGATCCCCCTAATTATCTTTTTTCTTTTCGGCATATCATTCTGCCCCCTTCTATACTAATACGCAAAACGGAAGCAAATCTCCCTTCATTCCTTATTATACAAAAAGTCCGGTACAATTTCTATATTCATTGTACCGGACTGCATATTTTGATTCCTTTATCTACCACATCAGATTGATCTGGTTCATATTATTCCGATAATTCGGGCTATCGAGGGTGGCATTTTGCTCCAATGGCTTTAATGCGTTAATGTGTGTAATG